>NZ_JBVVQE010000015.1:0-124224 GCF_055811435.1 Mesorhizobium sp. WSM4837 | reverse complement strand
CCCCCCCCCCCCCCCGCGGCCCCCCGCCCCGCCCCCCCCCCCCCCCCCCCCCCCGCCCCCCCCCCCCCCCCCCGCCCCCCGCCCCCCCCCCCCCCCCACGAAGCCGAGAATTTCGCCACGCCGGATATGGAGCGACAATTTATCGAGAATGACGTTGTCGCCGAAGGAGACGGTGACGTCGTGCGCAGAAAGCACGATCTCCTCCTCGTCGGCCCTTTGCGTAGTCGTGGTCGGCTTTGTGCCAAGCAGCGCCATGTCAGAACTCGATCGCTGCGTAGAACATGGCGAAAAGCCCGTCGAGGATGATCACCACGAAGATCGACTTCACCACCGAAGCAGTCACGTGCTGCCCGAGCGATTCGGCGCTGCCGCCGACCTTCATGCCTTCGACCGAGGCGATCGTGCCGATGATCATGGCCATGAACGGCGCCTTGATCAGCCCGGCAAAGATGGTGCTGAGATCGATGGCAACGCGCAGCCGGTCGATGAAGGCGGCCGGTGCGATGTCGGAGTAGAGCCATGCCGCCAGTATGCCGCCGCCGAGTGCGGCGAAATTGGCAATGATCGTCAGGCAAGGCAGTGCGATCACCAGCGCGACCAGCCGCGGAAACACCAGAACGCCGATCGGATTGAGCCCGATGACCTTCAGCGCGTCGACCTCCTCGCGCATTTTCATCGAGCCGATTTCAGCCGTGATGGCGCTGCCCGAACGGCCGGCGATCATGATCGCAGTCATCAGCACGCCGAGCTCGCGCAGGATCAGCACGCCGACAAGGTCGACGACGAAGATATCGGCGCCGAAATAGCTGAGCTGATAGGCGCCTTGCTGGGCGACGATCGCCCCGACGATGGCCGACATCAGCACAACCACCGGGATGGCGCCGACGCCCATGCGGTCCATCTGGTTGAAGATCGCCGCCGGATTGACCGCATGGCCGCGGCCAAGCTTCATCTGCGCGCCGCGTATCGTGGCGCCCAGTATGTTCATCGCGGCCAGGAAATCGTCACGCATCTCATAGACGCGGCGGCCAACCGCCTCGAGCGCGCGAATGACGATGTTCGGCGGCCCAACGATGCCGGAATCAGGTTCGCGTCGAACAGCGTCGCCGACGGCGCCGAGCAGGATCGAGGCAACCTCGCTTTGCCCCTGCATCGTGATTTTCACACCCTGCTTTTCGAAGGCGCTAACCAGACGGTCGATCACCCAGGCCCCGGCGGTGTCCATCTTCTCGATATGCGAGAGGTCGAGCGCCAATGTCTGAAAGCCGCTGCGTTGCTCGATCTTGCGCATCTCGGCATCGACGAGCGCCACGGTGCGTGTCGTCCAGGTGCCGGAGAAAGCGCAGCCGAGGACGCCGCCGTCCTCGCCGACCACAACGCGCGGCTGGTGGTCGGCCTCCTTGGCGGTCGTGCCGCTTGCGTCGCGTTTGCGGATCGTCAACATGGCGTCCTGTTTAGCCTGACGGGCCGATCTGTTTAACCTGACAGAACCCACCTGTCGATTTGCCGACAAGCTTGTTGTCGCACAGCCGGAGCAGAAAAATATGGCGCGTGTCATTTCGGTCGAGTCCGAGCGCTTTGCCATCGCCGGGACCTTCACCATCTCGCGCGGTTCGAAAACCGAAGCCGAGGTCGTCACAGTGACGATCAGCGAGGACGGCCAGAGCGGGCGCGGCGAATGCGTCCCCTACAAACGCTATGGCGAAACCATCGAGGGTGTGCGCGATGCGATCGAGGCGATGCGGGAGCAGGTTCAAGACGGCATCAGCCGGGCCGCGCTCCTCGACGCCATGCCGGCGGGCGCGGCGCGCAACGCCGTCGACTGCGCGCTATGGGACCTGGAGGCGAAGATCGCAGGCAAGCCGGTGGCTTCCAGCATCTGCACGGCGCCGCCGAGGGCGCTCGAAACGGCTTACACGCTGTCGCTCGGCGAGCCCGAAGCCATGGCAGCCCAGGCCCGCGCCAATGCCCTGCGCCCGCTTCTCAAGGTCAAGATCGGCGGCGACAACGACATGGCCCGCATCCGCGCGGTCAGGGAGGCGGCACCGGCGAGCCGCATCATCCTGGACGCCAATGAGGGCTGGAGCGACGACAACATCGTTGCAAACCTGGCCTTTGCCGCCGAGCACGGCATCGCGCTGATCGAACAGCCGCTGCCGGCGGGCCGTGATGGCATCCTTCGCAACATCGCCCATCCGGTGCCGATCTGCGCCGATGAAAGCCTGCATGAGGCTAAAGACCTTGCCTCGCTTGTCGGCCTTTACGATGGCGTCAACATCAAGCTCGACAAGTCAGGCGGCTTGACCGCTGCCCTCGTCCTTCGCGATCGCGCCCGCGAACTGGGTTTTGGCGTCATGGTCGGCTGCATGGTCGGCACGTCATTGGCCATGGCGCCGGCGGTGCTGTTGGCCCAGGATGCCGATTTCGTCGATCTCGACGGTCCACTGCTGCTGGCCCGCGACCGTGCGCCTGGCCTTGTCTACCAAGGTTCGCTGGTGTCACCGCCCGATCCGGTGCTGTGGGGCTGAACGCGCCGCAAGCCCGATCAGCACAAGGCCGACCAGGGCGATCGGGATCATGGCAAAAAAGCCGTTGACGCCGAAGCGGTCGTAAAGCGGGCCGCACAGGAGCGTCACCACAGCGGTGAAAAAGCCGTTGGAGAAATAGGCGATGCCTTGCGCGGCCCCGGTGCGTTCCTCCGCGACGGTCTCACCGATCATTTTCTGCAGGCCGATCAGCACCAGCGCCACCGAGACCGCGTGCAGCGTCTGGACTGCGAAAAACCCACCTACGCCAAGGCCAAGCGGCCAGATCAAGGGAAAGGCAATCCAGCGCACGATCGCGCCTATTCCCGCCATCACCATGATCGATACGACCGAGAAGGAACCGAAAACCCGAGTAAAGATCATAAACATGCCGATCTCGGCCAGGACACCCCAACCCCAAAGCAGCCCGACCACAGAGTCGCCGATGCCGATCGATTTCCAGTAGATCGAGACGAAGCCGTAGAAAAACGCGTGGCTGGCGGTGATGACGCCGACGCCGACGGAGAAATACAGGAAATAGCCGTTGAGGAGTTTTGGCGCCGACTGCTGGATGTCGGCCGCCGAAAGCGGCGAGGCACGGCGGGGACGGCCGAGCCGCGGCGCGATCAGTGCGACGACAAGTGCGGCGCCAAACGCCACGAAGATGATCACCGGAACTGCCGGGGCTCCGGTCGCCGACAGGATAAAACCGCCGGCAAGATTTGCGCACAGATAGGAGATCGATCCCCATTTGCGCATGTTGGCATAATTCGAGCCGAAGCGGCGCACCCCCGACAGCGCCAGCGAATCGGCGATCGGCGAATGCGGCGTCCAGGCGACGGTGAGCGCCAGCGAAACGGCCAGCACCAGGGCATAGGTCGGCGTCAGGAAATAACCGGCGGACAGCGCCAGCGATGCGGCCGTCAGCGCGACATAGACATGGGCGCGGTCGCTCGCCCTGTCGGCCAGTGCCGTAAGCCATGGCGTCGTCACCACGCGCAGGAACATCGGTGCCGCGAGAATGATCGCTATCTGCTCGGCATCAAAACCGTTTGCCTGCAGCCACAGCGGAAAGTACGGCAAATGTATCCCGAGCGGCACGAAAAGCGTGAAGAAGATCAGGCCCATGCGCAGCTCGAACTGACGCGGCTTGACGAGTTGTTCGAGTAAAGGCGGCGGCAGGGAGGACATCAGCAGGCAATCCGTCGGCGCAGCATTCGACCGGCCGGCCAGCCAACGCACGCCGATCCCATAACATGGCAAAAAAAGCGATGAAACCGCTGCGCTAAAGCGCGTCGCGTTTGACCGCCTCATGCGACGCGCTTTAGGTTCTTGTTTTATGTATGTCGTTATCGCAAAACCGCTGCACACCCTCGTGTCAGGCCCGAGGGCATGCTTTTGCGCGACATGCATGAACACATCATCGCGTCAGGCAGCCTGGACTGCCCTGCCCTTGATGGCGACGATGTCGATCGGCACCAGCACTTCGCTGCCGACCGGAGCCTCCGGCAGGACGTGCGCCCAGTGCAGGATCTCCATCTGGCCGTCGAAATGCTCGACCACTGCGGTGCAGCTCTCCACCCAGTCACCGGTGTTGATGTATTGCACGTCCTCATAATTTTCGATCGCGGCATGGTGGATGTGGCCGCAGATCACGCCGTCGACATGCGAGCGGCGCGCTTCCTCGGTCAGCATGGTCTGGAACGAGCCGATGAAATTCACCGCCTTCTTGACGTTGACCTTGGCCCAGGACGAAAACGACCAGTAAGGCAGGCCAAGCAGCTGGCGAAGCCGCGTCACCACGCGGTTGACCAGCATCGCCGCATCATAGGCGTAGTCGCCGAGATAGGCCAGCCAGCGCGCATTGTGGACCACGGTGTCGAACTGGTCGCCATGGATGACGAGAAAGCGTTTGCCGTTGGCAGTCTCGTGGACGACGCGGTCGGCGACGACGATGCCGCCGAAATGCACGCCCTGGAACTGGCGCGCGAATTCGTCGTGATTGCCGGCGATGTAGGTGATGCTGGCGCCCTTGCGCGCCTTGCGCAGCAATTTCTGGACGACGTCGTTGTGGCTTTGCGGCCAGTGCCAGTTCCGTCTCAGCCGCCAGCCGTCGACGATGTCGCCGACGAGATAGATGATATCGGCGTCGTGATGGCGCAGGAAATCGATCAGGAACTCGGCCTTCGCCGCCTTCGATCCGAGATGGACGTCGGAGATGAACATGCTGCGGAAAGTGCGGGGCTCTGCGCCAGGCATTGGATTCTCACCGTTGCTTCCGAACAGGCTATGCCCCGATTCATGCAACAACCGTATGACGGTTGCGATTGGTCCAGCCCCAAGAGTAGATTGCGACCCAAATCAGAGGAGAAATCGCCATGGATCTCGGTATTCGCGGAAAAAAGGCCATCGTCTGTGCTTCGAGCAAGGGCCTTGGGCGCGGTTGCGCCATGGCGCTCGCCGAAGCCGGCTGTGACCTGGTCGTCAACGGGCGCAACGCCGACCAACTGGCCAAGACCGCCGCCGAACTGCGCGAAAGATTTGGCATTGAGGTGACCGAGATCGTCGGCGACGTATCGAAGCCCGAGGTGCAGAAGGCGCTGCTTGCCGCCTGTCCCGATCCCGATATCCTCGTCAACAACAATGGCGGACCGCCGCTTCGCGATTTCCGCGAACTCGACCGCGAAAAGATCCTCGAAGGCGTCACCCAGAACATGGTGACCCCGGTCGAACTGGTTCAGGCTGTCATCGACGGCATGGCCGAGCGCGGCTTCGGCCGCATCGTCAACATCACCTCGCTGTCGGTCTATGTTCCCATTCCAGGCCTCGATCTGTCGTCCGGCGCGCGCGCCGGCCTGACTTCGTTCCTTGCCGGCGTCGCGCGGACGGTGATCGACCGCAATGTGACGATCAACAACATGCTGCCGGGCAAGCTCGACACCGACCGGCTGCGTCCCCCGCATGAAGCCGGCACACCGGAAGATCCGGCTGCCGCCGCCGCACGCAAGACCCAGGCAGCAGTCAACGTTCCGGCCAAGCGGCTCGGCACGCCGGAGGAATTCGGCCAGATTTGCGCCTTCCTGTGCTCGGTTCACGCCGGCTACCTGACCGGGCAGAACATCCCGGTCGATGGCGGCCTCTACGTCAGCGCGTTTTAGCGCCTAACGCTTGGTCCCGCTGGCAACTGCGAGAAAAAGGGTGTTTTTCTGATTCTACGAAAAATTCCAAGCGCTGGCATTGGCACTTTATGGATGACGTGTGGCTGTTGCTGTCCGCCGGTTTTCTAGGCTTGATGAGAGGCTAGGTAAGCAAAATGAGCGATGTGGACGAACACCTCGATCTGACGGAGATCAACGCCGTCCGCAGGTTGTTGACGTCAAAGCCACGACCGGTGGGCTGGGGCGAACGCCGGGCGCGGCTCGACGAGGTTGGTTCGGTGTGGCCGATTGCGGACGACATCCGATGCGAGGATGCGGTTCTCGACGGCCTTGGGGGAGAGTGGTCGCTAGCGCCTGAGAGTGACAGGGATAAGGTTCTGCTCTTCTTCCACGGTGGTGGCTACTGCTCCGGCTCTCTCCAAAGTCATCGTCGAATGGTGACCGAGGCAGGTCGAGCCATGGGAATGCGCACCCTCGCGATCGACTATCGACGCGCACCGGAACATCCTTTCCCTGCGCAACATGAAGATGCACTCACCGCATGGCGCTTTCTGAGCCGGCAAGGGATCACGCCGGACCGCATCGTGGTTGGCGGAGACAGTGCGGGCGGCAACCTCACCCTGTGCTTGGTCAATATATTGTGCGCGGCAGGGGAGCGGTTGCCGCGATGTCTTTGGCTGGTCTCGCCCTGGACGGACCTTTCGATGGCCGGCGCGACACTATCAACTAAGGACGCAATCGACCCTATCATCCACCGGGCGTATTTGGAGGAACTGGCCACCGCCTATGTTCCCCATGGCGTTGGTCGGCGCGATCCCCTGATCTCGCCGTTGTTCGCCGATCTGAGCGGATTTCCCCCAATGCTGATACAAGTCGGTTCGGCCGAGGCGCTGTTGTCGGACGCAACTCGGCTCGCGGAAGCCGCTGGCGCGGCTGACGTCAAAGTACGTCTCGAAATTTGGCCGTATATGATTCACGCTTGGCCGGTTTGGAATGCAGGATTGAGTGCCGGTCGCCGCACTCTTCACAGCGCGGGTGTGTTTGTCCGCGAATATTTATAACCCTGGGTGAGGCATCTGCTGGCGCCACTTTCTCGTTCCCAATCGACGAGACGAATGACAGCATTCCGCAGGCTGCACCCGTTGTAGACATCACACTGGGCGGTGGCGGCCTCTACGTCAGCGCGTTTTGGTACCTAACGCTTGGTACCCGCTGGGAACGCCGGGAGGCGATCCATCTCGGCCGTTCTTGTCAGGAAGTGACGGCTCTGAACGCAGGCGTTGCAGGTGCCGTGCCAGACCATAAGGAGCCGATTTATCGTCCGAAGTCTCAAAGACATCGGCTGCGCTGGCGAGGGGGGCGGGTGTGGTGTTGAGTAGCGGGGCTATGATGGCCCCTTCCCGCGCCGGCCGCCGCTACAGTGCATAGGGCCATTCGTCCGGCACGAAGCGATAGGCGTCGCCATCGCGCGCCACATGGCCGATGCCGGGGAACGGCAAATGCATGCCGGCGATCAGCATCCGGTCGGCAGCGACCCGGTCGAGGGTCCGCTTGCGCGTTTCGGCAGCCAGCTTGGAATCGACATCGAAGGCGATGCTCCAATCCGGGCGCGCGAACTGGTAGGTCGCCATGTGCACGACATCGCCCCAGATGAACAGCGCCTCACCGTCCGATTCCACGATGAAGCCGGCATGGCCCGGAGTGTGGCCGGGCAGCGGCACGGTGCGGATCGAGCCGAGCGCCTCGCGCTCGCCGTCCACTTGCCGCAGGCGATCCGCATAAGCGGCGGCAGCCTTGCGTGCCCCGATGAAGAACGGCTTCGCTTCGTCCGGCGCCTGGTTCATGTTCGCATCGTCGTGCCAGAAGGCGTAGTCGGTGGCGGTGACGACGAGTTCGGCATTGGGAAACAGCGCCTGGCCGGCGGGAGTCAGCACGCCGTTGATATGGTCGGGATGCATGTGGGTAATCAGCAATGTATCGATCTGGTCCGGAGAGACGCCGGCTGCCTCGATAGCGGCCGGGAGTCGGCCGAGTGACGGGCCCATGCTGTCCGACGTACCGGCGTCGACGAGCACCAGACGGTCGCCCAGATTGATGAGATAGGCATTGACCGGTGCGCGGCGCGGTCCGGGCTTCTGGAAGCTGGCCTCAGCCAGCCGCTCCGCATCGGCCTCAGCGAGCCCGATGACCAGCTCGGAACCAATGTCGATATAGCCATCTAGTAGCGCCGTAACCTGGACCGATCCCACGTTGCGGCGCAGCGCGCCAAGCGTTGCGGCGTCGACCAGCGGCGCTCGGGCCACCGCCGGAACGGATACATTGGCTAGGAGAGTGCCGCCGGTTAGGCCGGCACCGGCGAGAAAATGACGGCGGGAAAGCGGCATTGCATCGTCTCCAGTTTGGGGATCTAGAGCTCCAGGCGGAGCAAGGCGGGTCTATGTCATAGGCTCAGCTTTTTGAACTTGCCGATTCCTTATATGTCTTATTACTCTTGTTTATTAATCACGACGGAGAGTTGCCATCATGGACCGCTTGACCGAGCTGACCAGCTTCGTACGCGCCTGCGATACCGCCAGCTTCTCGGCGGCAGCGCGCGAGTTGGGCTTGAGCCAGCCGGCCGTCAGCCAGCAGATCCGCGCACTGGAAAAGCGTCTAGGGGTCCGGCTCTTTGACCGTACGACTCGCCATGTTTCGCCGACGGAAGCCGGCCGGCGTTATCTGGAGCGCGCCCGCGACATCATCGAGCGCCTCGAGGAGGCGGACCGCAGCGTCGGCTGCCTCGAATCGAAGATGTGCGGACGTCTTGCCGTCGGCGCGCCGGCCAGCTTCGGCGCAGGTGTGCTTGGCAGCTACCTGATCGAGTTCAAGCGCGCCTATCCGGAACTGTTGCTCGACGTGGCGCTGACCGACAGTTTCGTCGATGTGATCGCAGAGGGGCTCGACGTGGCGATCCGTATGGGGACCATCGATGACGACCGGCTGATCGTGCGCAAGCTCGGCGTGATCGGGCGCTGCCTTGCGGCGACGCCAGAGTATCTCGACCGCAGGGGCCGGCCGCGACGCCCGGAAGATCTCGCCGACCATGATTATCTGCTTTACGCCCACATCAGGAAGCGCGATGTCGTGCCGCTCACCGGCCCGGGCGGCGAAAAGGCCGAGGTGCGAATCCGGCCGGCCATGCGCTCCGACAATTCGCTGCTCAATCATCAGGCGTTGCTGTCCGGCGTCGGCATCGGCCTCGGGCACAGGGTGATACTCGATCCGCTCATTGCCGAAGGCTTGCTCGAACATGTGCTGCCGGACTGGCACTATGCGCCGCACCATGTGCATGCGGTCTATCCATCGAACCGCTTCATTCCGTTGAAGGTCAGGCGGTTCGTTGCCGGCTTCGCCGATCACCTCGCCGCGATGGGTGCGTTCATCGATGACAAAAAAACATGTACATCCAAGGAAACGGCGCCGGCCCAGTGAAGTCTGACGTTTGTACGTGCAGGGAGTTGGCGGAGACGGGGGAGTCGAGATGTGGCGCGGCGGAGATAGGCGTAGCCCCGCAACCGCGCAGTGAGTAGCTGTCGGGTGGACGGTAGCCGCAAAGCCTGGAGGCGGTCGACCTAACACCGTTGCGGCTGCTGCTCCCGCAGGACACATGAACTGCCCTTCATGGTCATTCCTCCTGCCGATCGAGAAACCGCTTCACGGCGCCGAGGAACACACCGCGCCCTGCGGCCTCGCGGTCGAGATGCACGAAGTGGGTAGCGTCCGGGATGTTCAGGCGTTCCACTTTTGGTGCTTCGTCCACAATTGCCTTCGCATCCTCCGGTCGGCTCCAGAAATCCCGTCCGGAACGGATGACGAGCACCGGCATGGTGAGCGCCGCCGCCGACCATTGCCGGCGATCGAACGCGAGTTCGAAGCTGTCGGCCATGGCGCCGCTCGGTGACCGGAAACTCGGCGGCTGGCGCGTCGACGCCGTCTCGTCGGAGGCGAGTGCCGCATCACCATAGGCCGCGGCCACCGCGGGATCGCGCCACTGAGCCTTGTCCGCGACCGGGATGCTGTCGTCCCAGGCGGTGAACAGGCTCGGACGTGTATTCAGCCGATAACCGCCGAACGCATGGACATTGAACGTCCCGGGCCGATCCGGATTTTCGAGCAGCGAGCCGGTGCCAAGAGTGGGATGCTGGTTGAGCCTCCATACAGGGTGTTGTAGAGGATGAGCCGATCGACCGTCTGCGGAAACCGGCTGGCATAGGGGCCGGCAAAATGCCCGCCGGTGGCCCAGCCGACGAGGCTGATCCTCGAAACGTCGCTCCATTTCGCGATGCCGTCGACCGCTGCGGAAATACCCGCCACGATTGTCGATAGCGTCTGGAAACTGCTTGAGGCTCGTTCAGACGTGAGTTGACCGCCCGCGACTGGACACGCCCGGCCGCGCGACGCGCTCGATGACATCCGCGCCGGCCGCGACGAGGCAGGTGAGGATTTCAGCGCAACAATCTGACATGGTATGGTTTTCCACGATCCATCCCCCCAAACTGGCGGTTGCGTCATTTGGCATCGTGAAAAACCAGCGCTGCATGCTAAACCTCGACGCAGCCGCCCTTTATTTCCACAAGCATCCACGCCCTGGAAAGCTTGAAATCCAGGCGACAAAGCCGCTCGGCAACCAGCGCGACCTAGCGCTCGCCTATTCGCCAAGCGTGGCGCTGCCCTGTCTCGAAATCCGAGACTAGACGGCTGCCGTAAGCTCCTTGCATTGGCCCTCATTGCGTCTTACGTTTGGCGCATCGATCAAGTGAGGGTATGATAATGCCGGAGACTGCAACCCTGTCCTCGAAGTTCCAGATATCGATCCCCAAGGCGATCCGGACCGCCCAGCATTGGGAAGCGGGTTTGACCTTTGCCTTCATCCCGAAGGGAACGGGCGTGCTACTCGTCCCTGTGCCGAAGCGGGAAGCGCTGAAGGGGCTGGCGAAGGGCGCTTCGGCGACGGAATATCGCGACCGGTCGGACCGTTTCTGATGGTGCTCGTCGATACCTCCGCTTGGATCGAATGGCTGATAGGCTCTCCGACTGGAGAGCAGGTGGCAGTGCATCTGCCCGAGCAAGCCGACTGGCTCGTTCCGACCATTGTGCAGTTGGAACTCGCAAAATGGCTCACTCGCGAAGTAGGCGAAGACAAAGCCGATCAGACCATCGCCTTTACGCAGGTCTGTACGGTGGTCCCGCTTGACACGGAAATCGCCCTAGCGGCCGCCGAAGCCTGCCGGAAGCACAAATTGGCGACCGCAGATGCGATCATTTTCGCGACCGCTCGGGCGCATGACGCGACGCTCCTGACTTGCGACAAGCATTTCGAGAGCCTGCCAGTCGTCACCCTCATCGAAATGATCTAGCGCTGACATTGTTGGACCGCGGGGTGATGTCGGCTCCGGCTCTCGACCGAGGGCGTGAGAAAACTCGGCACGTCGGTCAAGACGTAGAATTTTCTCCTTTGCCCAAGCGAACAGAAGCGCGCTCGTATTCGATGCGGCTCGCGCGTGAAGGTCGTTTTCCACCCATTGCAGACATTCAAACTGGATGTCGGCGTAGCTCGCCGCAGCGCGCCGCCCCGCGTCCAGCATTTCAATGGGACCACGCAGCGGGACGCTATGCGAACCCAAAGGCCGCACTTTGCGACATATCACCTCTCGAAAAGCCTCGGCTGCATGCTAAGAGACTCAAAACTCAAAACAGCAAACGGACTGAGGAGCGGCCGGCATGCAAGGCGAAAACAAAAAAGCAGCCCGGTCGGACCTCGACGAAGCCGCCCTCTATTTCCACAAGCACCCACGCCCTGGAAAGCTTGAAATCCAGGCGACAAAGCCGCTCGGCAACCAGCGCGATCTGGCGCTTGCCTATTCGCCGGGCGTCGCGGCGCCCTGTCTGGAAATCCGCGACAATCCGGCAGCCGCCGCCGACTACACGGCGCGCGCCAATCTGGTTGGTGTCGTCTCCAATGGTACGGCGGTGCTCGGCCTCGGCAATATCGGCCCGCTGGCCTCCAAGCCGGTGATGGAAGGCAAGGCGGTGCTGTTCAAGAAATTCGCCGGCATCGACGTCTTCGACATCGAGATCGACGCGCCTGACATCGAGCGGATGGTCGAGACGATCTCGGCGCTGGAGCCGACCTTCGGCGGCATCAACCTCGAGGACATCAAGGCGCCCGAATGTTTTGAGGTCGAGGAACGGCTGAAGGCCCGCATGGCCATACCGGTCTTCCACGACGACCAGCACGGCACCGCGATCATCGTCGCCGCCGCCGTGCTCAACGGGCTGGAATTTGCCGGCAAGACGATCTCCGACATCAAGATCGTCACCTCTGGCGCCGGGGCAGCGGCCCTCGCCTGCCTCAACTTGCTGGTTTTGCTCGGCGCGCCCATCGAAAACATCTGGGTCACCGACCGTTTCGGCGTCGCCTACAAGGGCCGCGTCGACGAAATGGACCGCTGGAAGGACCCCTATGTGAAGGACACCGAGGCGCGCACGCTGGCCGATGTGCTGCCGGGCGCCGACGTGTTCCTGGGCCTTTCGGCCGCCGGCGTGCTGAAACCGGAATTGCTCCAGCACATGGCGCCAAAACCGCTGATCCTGGCCTTGGCCAACCCCAACCCCGAGATAATGCCGGAAGCGGCGCGGGCGGCGCGACCAGACGCCATGATCTGCACCGGCCGTTCCGATTTTCCCAACCAGGTCAACAACGTGCTTTGTTTTCCTTACATTTTCCGCGGCGCCCTGGACTGCGGCGCCAGCGCCATCAACGAAGAGATGAAGATGGCTGCGGTGCGGGCGATCGCAGCCCTTGCCCGCGAGGAACCGTCTGACGTCGCCGCCCGCGCCTATTCCGGCGAAACGCCGATCTTCGGGCCCGATTTCCTGATCCCCTCGCCGTTCGATCCCAGGCTGATCCTGCGCATCGCGCCGGCGGTGGCCAGGGCAGCCTGCGACACCGGCGTCGCGACACGGCCGATCACCGATTTTGCCGCCTATATCGACACGCTCAACCGCTTCGTCTTCCGCTCCGGCCTGGTCATGAAGCCGGTGTTCACGATGGCCAAGACGTCGAGCGCCAAGCGCGTCATCTATGCCGACGGCGAGGACGAGCGCGTGCTGCGCGCCGCCCAGGTAGTGCTGGAGGAAGGCATCGCCGAGCCGATCCTGATCGGCCGTCCGCATGTCATCGAAGTCAGGCTGAAACGCTACGGGCTGCGCATCAAGCCGGGCGTCGATTTCGGCCTGATCAATCCCGAGGACGATCCGCGTTATCGCCACTATGTCGACCTTTTGATCGAGCTCGCCGGCCGGCGTGGCGTGACGACGGAGGCCGCGCGCACCATGGTGCGCACCGACAACACGGTGATCGCCGCACTTGCCCTCAAGCGTGGCGACGCCGACGCCATGGTCTGCGGCCTGGAAGGACGGTTCGAGCGGCATTTGCGCAATGTCACCCTGATCATCGGCCCGCGCGCCGGCATCAAGGATCACGACCTGTCGACGCTTTCGATGCTGATCTCGCAGCGCGGCATCATTTTCCTCACCGACACCCATGTCACCGTCGATCCGACCGCCGAGGAGATCGCCGAGATGACGGTGCTGGCGGCCGAGGAAATCCAGCGCTTCGGCATCGAGCCCAAGGCCGCCCTGCTGTCGCATTCGGATTTCGGCTCGCGCGATTCGCCAAGCGCGCTCAAGATGCGGCAGGCAGCGGCGATCCTGGCGCGCATCGCGCCGGACCTGCAATGCGACGGCGAGATGCATGCCGACTCGGCTCTGTCGGAGCCGCTGCGCCAGCGCGTCTATCCGCATTCGCGGCTGAAGGGCGAAGCCAATCTGCTGGTCTTCCCCAATCTCGATTCGGCCAACATCACGCTCACTGCGCTGCGCGCGATGATGGACGCGCTGCATGTCGGCCCGATCCTGCTCGGCACCGACAGGCCGGCGCATATATTGACGCCGTCGGTGACGTCACGCGGCGTCGTCAACATGACGGCGCTCGCGGTGGTCGAAGCGGCCCACAAGGCGCAGGCGGTCGTAAGTCTGGGCGAAACCGGCCTTTCGCGGTAAGCTAAATGAACAGTTAACCGCAGACGCGGTAACCTTCGCAACCGACGAGGCAAGCGGAGTTCCGGATGGGCGCGAGGTGGAAGCTGACGCATGCCGCCGCATCAACTGTCAAAGGCGGCGCCGCCCCTCATCGCCCTGCCCGTCCTCCGCAGCAGCTGCGCTGCAGCTGCGGAGGGTGGGCCGGGTACTTCTCCCCGTATAGTAACGGGGAGAAGGGGGCTGGCCGCAGTCTCGGCTTCCTTACTGCGACGCTGGTGATTAGCGAAACCGGTGACAAAAGCGCCCCTCTCCCCGTCCCTATACGGGGAGAGGATGCCGGCAGGCAGGTGAGGAGCACCAACGCCCGGGGCGAGAAACCGCTAAAACTGACGCGTGCCGCAGCGCTGCTCGGTGCCCTGGCGCTATCAGCCTTTGCCGCCACCGAACTGCAGGCCGCCTCCGGTGTTTGCCGGCAGCTGGAAGCCGATCTCGCGGCCGCTTCGCGCGGTGGCGGCACCAAGCCAGCCCTGCTCAGGAAATATGACGATGCAATCGTGCGGCAGCGCCAGCAGATTTCAAAGGCCGTCAGCCAATCCAGCCGCGCCGGCTGCGGCTTTTCGCTGTCGCGCCGCAACGCCAACGCATGCGCCACACTCGACGCCACCATCGATCGCATGGCAGCCAATCTCGACGGCTTGCAAGCCACGCGCGCTGAACTCGCCGGCGACGGCTCGCACCGCAATCGCGCACGCATATTGGCTTCGCTCGACGCCAATGGCTGCCGCGATGATGCGGCGCCGCCAAAGCCGGCACCGGGCCGCGACGCCAGCCGTGGAACCGGCGAGAAAAACTTGCTCGACCAGCTTTTGGGCAGCGACGCAATTGGACCCGGCGCGTCCGACCGGCCTGAAGAGCCCGATCAAGCCATGGGTCCGCGCGACATCCGCACTATGCTCGATAATGGCGACGACATGGGCCAGCCGCACGGCGAATTCCGCACCATGTGCGTGCGCACCTGCGACGGCTATTTCTTCTCGATGTCGAACGCCGCCTCGCTGGGCGATTTCGAGCGCGACCAGAAGAACTGCGATTCGAGTTGCCCCGGCACCGAGATGCAGGTGTTTTATGCGCGCGGCTTTGGCGACGACTCGGGCGGCATGACGTCTTCGGTAACCGGCAGGCCCTACAGCGAGCTGCCGACCGCCTATCTCTACAAGCAGCCCGCGCGTCCGCCGGCCTGCGGCTGCAACGCCGCGCGAAATTTCGAGATCATTGCCGGCAACCCGCCAGGCCCGGAACAGCCTGACCCCGCCGACCCCGCGAGTTTGGCCAATGGCGAAGGCCGGCTCGAAGCCATCGAGCCCCGTGCCGCAAAACCCTCGCCGACGACCTTGCCGCCGCCGGAACAGCGCAAGGTCAGGGTCGTCGGGCCAACGTTCCTTCCCGACCCAGCAGCGGCAACAGATCTGCAAGCTCGGGTCCCGAGGGCTGGCCCGTAAGCGCCAGCCTGAGCGGCGTGAACAGCGCTTTGCCCTTGCGGCCGGTTGCTTCCCTGATCCTGCCGGTCCACTCGTTCCAGACCGACCCGTTCCAGGGGTCTTCCGGCAAAAGGTCGAACGCATGGCGAAGGAACTCGCGGTCGGGGTCGGAAAAGTCCGGCTGCTCCTGCGGGCCGTCGCGAAGTGTGCGCCACCAGATTGCGGCGTCGGCCAACCTGTCGAGATTGCCGCGCACCGCCAGCCAGAACGGCTCCGCCTGTTCGCCGGAAATGCCGAGCACGATCAGCCGGTCGCGCGCCTCGGAAAACGGCATATGGTGCAGCAGCGTGCGATTGAGCACGAAAAGCTCGTCCGGATCGAATTTGGCCGGGGATTTCGATGTCGCCGCCGGATCGAATCGCTCGGCAAGCTCAGCCATCGTCTGCACGGCGGCGACGTTTTCCGAGGTGCCGACGAGCACCGCCAGCGAGGCGACCGCCATCGGCTCGATGCCGGTCTCGCGCAGGCTTTCGATGGACAGCCCGCCGCTCCGCTTCGACAGGCCCTCGCCCGATGCGGTGGTCAACAGATTGTGGTGGCCGAACACCGGCGGCTCGGCACCCAGCGCCTGGAACAAGGCCAACTGCACGCCGGTATTGGTGACGTGGTCGTCGCCGCGGATGACATGGCTGATCCCCATCTCGATGTCGTCGACCACCGAAGGCAGAGTATAGAGATAGGTGCCGTCCTCGCGCATGAGAACCGGGTCGGAAAGCGAGGCTAGGTCGACGGTTTCCTCGCCGCGCACCAGATCGTTCCAGTGGATTTCGGTGCGCTCCGGCTGCAGCGGATCGCTGGTGAAATTGGGCAGCAGAAAGCGCCAATGCGGCCGGCGGCCATCGGCTTGGTATTCGGCGACCTGCTCGGCCGTCAGCGTCAGCGCCTCGCGGCCGTAGACCGGCGGCAGGCCGCGTGTGCGGCGCACCTTGCGCCTGAGATCAAGCTCTTCCGGTGTTTCGTAGCAGGCATAGAGAAGGCGCGCCGCCTTTAATTTCTCCACCGCCGCATCGTAGATCTCGAAGCGCCGTGACTGGTATTCCGTGGCGTCGGGAAAGATGCCAAGCCAATGCAGGTCGTAGAGGATGGCGTCGGAGAACTCCTGCGTCGAGCGTGCGACGTCGGTGTCGTCGAAGCGCTGGATGAAGCGGCCCTTGTTGTTCATGGCGAACAGCCAGTTGAACAGCGCAGTGCGCGCATTGCCGATATGAATGCGGCCGGTGGGTGATGGGGCGAAACGGACGGTAACTGTCATGAATGGGGCGTACCGGATGGTTTTGCTGTTGACAAGACACGCCCCCGCGCTTGGCCGCAGACATAAGACATGACGAAGGCGATGAAAAGGCGGCAGCGCCGCGCGTTTAGCGCATCGGCCCGAAAATCGGAACCGATCTTCGGAAAGCACGATGCGCAGATTCAAAGTTGTTAGAGCGTACTTTGTGCGTCCAAGTGGACGCACGTCGCTCTAACGCATCGGCCCGAAAATCGGAACCGATTTGCGGAAAGCATGATGCGCAGATTCAAAGTTGTTGGACGCGCGCGGCGCTGCAAGTCGTCAGATCGCCAGCCCCTTGGTCAATTCGAGCGCCTGGCGCTCGAACAGCCGGCGGTAGATGCCGCCTTGCAGCCGGATCAGCTGATCATGCGAGCCCTCCTCGACGATGCGGCCGCGATCGAACACCAGAAGCCTGTCAAGCGCTCGCACCGTCGAAAGCCGGTGCGCGATGACCAGCGTCGTGCGGCCGACCATCAACCGCTCCATCGCCTGCTGGATCAGCACCTCCGATTCCGAATCGAGGCTCGACGTCGCCTCGTCCAGAATGAGGATCCGCGCATCGGCGAGGAAAGCCCTCGCGATCGCCACCCGCTGGCGCTCGCCGCCCGATAGTTTCACGCCGCGCTCGCCGACCAGCGTGCCATAGCCTTTCGGCAGATCGATGATGAAGTCGTGCGCGCTTGCCAGCCGTGCGGCACGCTCAATCTCGGCCTGCGTCGCGCTCGGCCGGGCATAGGCGATGTTTTCGGCCAGCGACCGGTGGAACAGGATCGGCTCCTGCTGGACGATAGCGATCTGCCCGCGCAGCGACGCCTGCGCCACCCCGGAAATATCCTGGCCGTCGATCAGGATCGTTCCCGCGTTCACGTCGTAAAGCCGCTGGATCAGCTTGACGAAGGTCGTCTTGCCCGAACCCGAATGGCCGACCAGCCCGACGCGCTCGCCCGGCGCGATGTCCACCGAAAAGTCGCGATACAGCGGCAGTCGGTGGCTGCCATAATGGAAGGTGACGTTGTCGAAGCTGATGCGGCCGTCGGTGATGCGGATCGGCCTGGCGCCGGGCACATCCTCGATGCCGAGCGGCTCGAACTGGAAGTCGACCAGTTCCTCCATGTCGTTGATCGAGCGCTGCAAATTGCGGATGTGCGTGCCGATATCGCGCAGATAGCCTTGCAGCACGAAGAACGAGGTCAGCACGAAGGTGACATCGCCGGCGCTCGCCTGCCCCCACGCCCACAAAAGCAGCGAAAATCCGATCACCGCTGTTCGCAGAAGCAGCAGCATCGATCCTTGCGTGGTGCCGTTGATGGTGCCGCGCACCCAGGTGCGGCGCGTGCGGGCGCGCCATCTGGCGACGACCTTGGCGAGGCGTGTTTCCTCGCGTTCCTCGGCGCCAAAGCCCTTGACCACGGCGTTGCAGCTCACCGCATCGGCCAGAGAGCCGCCAAGGCGCGTGTCCCAAGCATTGGCAAGCCTTGCCGCGGGCGCGATATAGCCAAGCGACAGCAGCGCCGTCACCGCGATGAACAGCACCGAGCCTGCGGCGACGACAGCACCCATCAGCGGCCAGAACCAGCCGAGCAGCAGCGTCGAGCCGACGAGCATGACGACGGACGGCAGCAGCGCGATCAGGATCGTGTCGTTGAGCAGGTCGAGCGCCCACATGCCACGGGTTATCTTGCGCACGGTCGATCCGGCGAAGCTGTTGGCGTGCCAGTCGGTGGAGAAACGCTGGACCCGGTGGAAGGCGTCGGCGGCGATACCCGCCATCATCTTCAGGGTCAATTCGACGATGGCCATGAAGGCGAGGTTGCGCAGCACGACACCGGTGAGCGCCAGCGCCACCAGCATCGAAAAGGCCGCCATCGCCGCGTCCCAGGCGACATCGTCGGCCGCAGCACTGCTGGCGACGGCGTCGACCAGCCGGCCGGAATAGAGCGGCGTCAGCACGTCGGCCAAGGTCGACAGCAGGAATGTGCCCATGATGAGCGAAAGCCGCCACGGCTGGCGCCGCCAATGACTGAGCGTGAAGCCAAGGACGCTGCGAAAGGCGCCGGCGCGCAAATCGATCTGAAAACGAGCCATGATGTCATTCGGGCGCAAACGAGCCCGGTCCCGGTAAGGTCGAAGTTGAGAAAACCGCGTTGGGCGAATTAGTGCCCAGGAATGCGGGAGGTTCGGCATATTGGCGGCTCGCCCGAATACGGGCGGCGACCGGCATCGACGAATGCCTGCTGTCAGATTGCCTGGCCGTGAAGCTGAAAAACCTTCCGGCGCGCCCTCTGAGACCTAGGCTTCGCGGCCTCGCATAACGATGTCAAATCCTGGCATTCGGTCCTCCCATTAGAGCGACGTGCGTCCATTCGGACGCACGAAGTACGCTCTAACTTCTTGAATCTGCGCATCGTGCTTTCTGAAAATCGATTCCGATTTTCAGGCCGATGCGTAGGGATCGCGGAGACGCCGTTATAGAGACGCGTCTACGCCGCGCCAAGCCAGCAGGTTGCCGAAAGCGCATCTGGTCCAACTGGTGAGGCGATTTTGCAACAATCGCGGGTTGTGCACTTCCTCGCGGCAGCCATTTTCACAGGAGCAAAAAACGGCGATCTATCCGCCGTCCCTGAACCGGTTGGTGATGGGATAACGGCGGTCGCGGCCGAAATTCTTTTTGGTGATCTTCACGCCCGGCGCTGCCTGCCGGCGCTTGTATTCGGCAATGTAGAGCAGGTGCTCGATGCGCGTCACCGTTGCCCGGTCGTGGCCGCGGGTGACGATTTCGTCGACACCCATCTCGTTCTCGACCAGACACTCCAATATGTCGTCCAGCACCGGATAGGGCGGCAGCGAATCCTGATCCGTCTGGTTCTCGCGCAGTTCCGCCGACGGCGCCTTGTCGATGATGTTGTTCGGGATCACCTCGCCGGATGGGCCCAGCGCACCCGGCGGCACATGCGTATTGCGCCAGCGCGCCAGCGCATAGACCTGCATCTTGTAGAGGTCTTTTATCGGGTTGAAGCCGCCATTCATGTCGCCGTAGAGCGTGGCGTAGCCGACCGACATCTCGCTCTTGTTGCCGGTGGTCACCACCATCGAGCCGAACCTGTTGGAGATCGCCATCAAAATGGTGCCGCGCGCGCGGCTCTGCAGGTTTTCTTCGGTGATGCCTTCCTTGGTTCCCTCGAAAAGCTGCGTCAGCGTATGCAGGAATCCCTCGACCGGCTCGAAGATCGGCACGGTGTCGTAACGGCAGCCGAGCGCGCGGGCGCAATCCTCGGCGTCTTTGAGCGAGTCCTTCGAGGTGTAGCGGTAAGGCATCATCACGGCGCGCAGCCGCTCCTCGCCGAGCGCATCGACGGCAAGTGCGGCGCAGATCGCCGAATCGATGCCGCCGGAAAGACCGAGCACGACATTCCTGAAACCGTTCTTGTTGACGTAGTCGCGCAGGCCCAGCATGCAGGCGCGGTAATCGGCCTCCTCCTTTTCCGGGATTTTCGACATCGGTCCTTCGGAGCAGACCCAGCCATCAGGACCATTTCCAAGTTGCGCGCCTGCGGCGGCGCGGCGCTTCCAGGTGGTGACGTTGACCGTTTCCTCGAACTGGCTCATCTGGAAGGCCAGCGTCTTGTCGGCGCCGATGGCAAACGACGCGCCGTCGAAGATCAGTTCGTCCTGGCCGCCAAGCTGATTGGCATAGATGATCGGCAACCCGCATTCGATGACCTGGCGGATGACAATCTGGTGGCGAACATCGACCTTGCCGCGATAATAGGGCGAGCCGTTCGGCACCAGCAGGATTTCAGCACCGCTTTCGGCCAGCGTCTCGCAGACGCCGACATCGCCCCAAATATCTTCGCAGATCGGAATCCCCAGGCGCACGCCGCGGAAATTGACCGGCCCCTGGATTTCAGGGCCGGCCTGGAAGACGCGCTTCTCGTCGAATTCGCCGTAGTTCGGCAGATCGAGCTTGTAGCGCTCGGCAAGGATCTTGCCGCCATCGGCAAAGATGATCGAATTGTGCGTGCCGCTCTTGCGCTTCAGCGGGGTGCCGATGATGAAGCCAGGCCCGCCATCGGCAGTATCGCCAGCGAAATCCTGCGCCGCCCGCTCGCAGGCCTTCAGGAACGCCGGTTTCAGCACCAGGTCTTCGGGCGGATACCCAGCAAGGAAAAGCTCGGTGAACAGCACGATGTCGGCGCCCTGGCGAGCGGCATCCGCCCTCGCCTCGCGCGCCTTGGCGAGATTGCCGGCGACATCGCCAACCGTTGGATTGAGCTGGGCGACGGCGATGCGCAATATGTCGGAAGCGGTCTTGTCGGTCATGCCTGCTGACTTAGCGCGACAGAATTGGCCGGGCAATGGCGTTTGCTTGGACCACCCCAGACCGAATGACCTAGGTCATTCGTGTCAGACCGTATGACACATGTCATTCGTAAGACCGATCGGACCGCCGGATACCGATCGCGTCCTATTCGCCCATATATTCGCGCAATGCCTGCGGCGAATGGTTTTCGCCGATCGACATCGCCAGGATGCGCGAAATATGCCGGCGCGGCAGCCCGGTGTCCGCCGCCCAGGCATTGATCTGGTTCTGGATCTTGTCGAGATCGCGCTTCGAGGTCGGGTGTTCGGCGATGTCCAGGCCGGCGTCGCGCAGTGCGGCCGCCATGTCGCCTGAGATGATGAAGGCGTCCCACTCCAGCCACCTCAAAAAATACTGGCCGGTATTGCCGCCGAGCCGGCTGCCATGCTTGCCGAGATAGGCCATCAGTCCAACCTGGTCGTCTTCTGGCCAGTCGGCGAGGAACCTGCCAAAGCCGCCGTGCTCCTTCGACACAAGCTCGACGAAAGCCGCGTTGTCGCGAACCGCCTTGATCTTCTGCGGATTGCGCACGATGCGCTCGTCTGCCGTCAGCTCGTGCCAGAAATCGTCAGGCTGGAACAACAGCCGCTTCGGCTCGAAGCCGAGAAACGCTTGTTCGAAACCCGGCCATTTCTGCTCGATGACGCGCCAGACGAAACCGGCGGCGAAAACACGCTCGGCCATCGTCGACAGGATGCGGTCATCGGAAATGTCAGCCACCGCGGCATTGTCGGGCATCGGCCCCAGCAGCGACGCCAGCACCGCTTCCCCGCCCTTGCGTTTGGCCGCGCGGGCGCGGATTTTCTGAAAATCCATCATTGTTTCCTCACCCTGTCGCGTCAATCTACCACTTCCCGCGCGAACCGGCAGCCTCTAGGTCTATGCGGACGCTGACGACGGAGGCGACAATGAACAAGACGATCGAAGATCTGGCAAACCGCTGGCTGCGGCGAAGGCCGGATGGCCTAAGCCAGGTCGAGAGCCAGGTGCTGCAAAGCACGCTCGAACGCACCACGATCGCGAAGGACACCAACAAGGCCGTCGCTTTTCACCAGACGTTTGGCGACCGCCTCGCCGATACCATCGCCCGGATCGGCGGTTCGTGGTCCTTCATCCTGGTCTTCATCGCCTTCCTGATCCTGTGGACGTCAGGCAATGCCTGGCTTTTGTCGCGTGACGCCTTCGATCCCTATCCCTTCATCTTCCTCAACCTTATCCTGTCGATGGTCGCTGCGCTGCAGGCGCCGGTGATCATGATGGCGCAGAACCGCCAGGCCGAGCGCGACCGCATCGACGCCGCCCACGACTACGAGGTCAATCTCAAGGCCGAGATCGAGATCATGGCGCTGCATGAGAAGCTGGACGAACTGCGCCACAGCCAGATCGTTGGCATGCGCGACGAGATCGCGCAGCTGGCCGAACAGGTGAAGCGGATCGACGAGATCCTGTCGAAGCAGCGGACGCCTTCATGACGGATGCCATCCACAATCTCATCGAGCAATATGGGCTGATTGCCGTCTTTCTGGGCTGTGTCGCCGAGGGCGAAAGTGCCGCCCTCCTCGGCGGTTTTTTCGCGCATCAGCATGTCTTCGTCCTGTGGCAGGCGTTCCTGGCGGCCGCCATCGGCGCCTTTGCCGGCGACAGCTTTTTCTTTATCCTCGGACGAAGCTTCGCCGACCATCCGTTCGTGGTCAAACTGAAGGGCCGCCCGGGTTTCAGCCACGCCTATCGTCTTGTCTCCACCCATCCCGACATTTTCGTGCTGACGAACCGCTTTATCTATGGCCTGCGCCTTGTCGGCGGCATCGCGGCCGGATTGTCCGGCATGGCCGTGACGCGCTTTGTCATTCTCAACGCCATTTCATCGATGGTCTGGGCCGGATTGTTCACCACCATCGGCTATGTGTTCGGGCTGGGCGCGGAGCGCATCGTCGGCCAGGCGTTGGTCCGTCACGAGCGATTGCTGATCGCCCTGGCGATTGGCCTGGCAGCAGCGATCCTCGCCTGGTTCATCGCTCACACCATTGCCAAGAAGGAGCGCAGCAAGGAGACGTGAGGATCAGTCGATGCCGAGCGCCCGGTCGCCGCGATCAAGGATCAGCGGGATGATCAGGTCTTCCTCGTCGGCAAGATGCCGGGTCAGCATGGCGATCAGCCGGCTGTTCTCGTCGGCATAGGCATCGGCGGCAAAGCGCTGCTTGTCCTCGCTCTCGCTTAGCGTGCGGATGAAAGCGTTTGCGGCCTCGGCATTGCGCTCCAGCCCTTCATGGATCGTATGATGATCGGCATCGAGAATCTCGAAGCCGCGCTTCAGCCGGGTCTCGGCCTTGGCGAAGACCGGAAAATAATGGATATCCTCGACATTATGGTGGCCGTCGAGGTGCCCAAGAAAATGATTGAGCCGCGGCGCGAACCAGCGCGCGAACTCCGGCGCCGTCAGCCGGCCCTCGCGATAGTCGTCAGTGCCGTTGGTCAGCATGCCGCCGAGCTCGCGGAACATGTCGTGCCGCTGCAGCCACATAGTGGCGATGCCATGGATATTGGCGTGGCCATGCCAGACCTCGCGCGGGTATTTTTCAGCCAGCCAGCGCAAATCGTCCGGCAGGCCTGCGCGTTCGAGCAGCAGGGAATCGGCGGTCATGCCGGTCTCCTCAGACCATGATTCCGGAAAGTGGATACCGGGTTTCGGAACAGATCATGGGATCAGGTTGTGGTGACCGGCATGTAGGGGTTTGATGGCTAGATCGGTAGCCCCATGATTCGCTCGATGATGGCGATGCCCCAGACGCCGGCAACGATCACCACCGAAATCAGCACCGCCAGCGAACCGCAGTCCTTGGCGAGCTGGATATCGACGTTGAACTCCCGGCTGAACGCATCGCATGCGGCCTCGATGCCGGTGTTCAGCACTTCGACCATGATCAGCAGCAGCACCGCGCCGATCAGCAGCGCATAGCCGCGCCACGACACCGAAACAAACCAGCCGAGCGGCAGCGCCAGCACGAGCAGCATCAGCTCCTGCTGGAAAGCTTTTTCGCTGGAAGCCAATTTGCGAAATGCCCGCACTGAATTGTAGAAAGCATCGATCAGCCGCTGCATGCCAAACCTTTCCGAATCACCGGCAGGGGATAGCGCAATGGCCGGATCAAGGGAATAAGGCGATCGCTGCAAAATCATTTGCCGGCGAGCTTGTCACTCATCGGCGACCTTGATCGACGGCGTCGACTTTTCGAACTGCGGCAGCCCATCGTCGATCGTGTAGTAGTCGCCCTTGTCGCCGACGAATATGTGGCATTGGCCCTGAAGTCCGGTGGGCTTGTCGAACAGTCCGGCGAGAACCGAAACATATTCATCATCCTGCGGCTTCCAGAACAGCAACGAGCCGCATGTCTTGCAGAAACCGCGCCTGGCAAACGACGATGCTTGGTACCAGGTGATGCTTTCCGCGCCCATAATCGTGATGTCTGCGTTGGCAACATTGGTTGCAGCGTAGAAATGCCCGCTCTGCTTCCGGCATTGCGAGCAGTGGCAGTAGATGACGCCGCGCAAGTCCCCTCGCGTCTTGAACCGCACAGCCCCGCACAGGCAAGAGCCGCTATGTGTGTTGTCCATCTCGGGCCTCCCGACGCAGCCGTGATCCTCGGCGTCCCTTGCCAGGATTCCAGTTTTGCAGCGGCCGTGCTCAAGCGAATGCGACATTCGACGGGCGTGTTCCGCACAGCACGGTTTGGAGAAAGCGGCAGGCCGCGCCAACAGCCTCTCGACGCTCCGCCAATTGTTAAAGCAATATCTTTCCATATGAATTTTTGTGCGCTATATTTTCATCAGAAAGGAGACGCTGCCGACAATGCAACCCAATCTCCCTGCCAACACGGCCGAAAATGCAGTGCTGACTAAGGCGACGCTGCGCGCCGCCGACCTGCTGGACATTACCGCCAGGATGCTGGCCTCCATCATCGGGGTTTCGGAAGCCACGGTTTCGCGCATGCGCAGGCAGGAATTCCTGCTGGAGCGTGGAACCAAGCCGTTCGAGCTTGCCGTGCTGTTCGTCCGCCTGTTCCGCTCGCTCGACGCCATTGTCGGCGGCGACGAGACCGTCGCCCGGGCATGGCTGAAGAATGCCAACACGGCCTTCGATGGCACCCCGCTCGAAAAAATCGTGACGATATCAGGGCTTGTCGATGTCATCGCCTATCTGGACTCCCGACGCGCTCTCGTCTGAAGCCGCCAAACGAGGTGGCAAGTATGGGCTCGACGGCAAATACTGGCGCATGGTCGAGGCGCAGCACCGCGTCTCGACATTGAAAGTCGTTGACACGCTCGACGAGCAGGCCGTCCTCGAAGACCTGATCGAGGAAACCAAGCCGCAAATCCCCTTGGAATGCCGGCATCTGCATTATCTCCTGGCAACGCCCTTCCGCTACGGCTCGATCTACCCGCACGGTTCGCGCTTCCGCCGCGCCGGCCGGACCAAGGGCGTCTACTATGCGGCGGAAACCATTATGACCGCCGTTTCCGAAATGGCTTTTTACCGCCTGCTGTTCTTCGCCGAATCGCCGGCTACGCCGTGGCCACGCGACGCCGCCGAATACACCGCCTTCGCCGCAGCGATACGCAGCACAAAGGTGATCGACCTGACGCGGCCGCCGCTCGACCGCGACGCGGCGGCGTGGACGCACCCGACCGACTATGCGGCCTGCCAAAATATTGCCGATGTCGCGCGCGAAGCCGGGCTGGAGGCGATCCGCTATCGCTCCGTGCGCGACCCGAAAGGCGCTAACGTGGCGCTGCTGGCATGCAGCGGCTTTGCCAAGCCGAAACCGCTGGAACCCCATACCTGGCGCATCAGGCTGGGCGCCTTCGGCGTGCAGGCGATCTGCGAGTTCCCGCAAAGGCGGATCGAGTTTTCGAGGACGGCGTTTGCCGCCGATCCCCGGCTCGACGGACTGCGCTGGGAGCGCGGGCGCTAGCCGGCGGGTGCGTAGCGCAGCAGCGTCACGCCCTGGGTAAGGCTTTCCTTACCGAGCGGCTTCAAGGTCAGCGACAGGCCGGACTGGAAGTACGGCTTGCCGCCGCCAAGCACGACCGGGTGGATGTATAGCCGGTACTCATCGATCAGACCGGAGCGTGCCAGATGCGCGGCAAGATCTGATCGATGGTGACTGAAATCAGCCGTTGACGGCCTGCTTGTGCTGAACCGGGTGGCTCTTCTTGAGCAGGTCTGACACCAGGAACGCCAGTTCGATCGCCTGGTCGGCGTTGAGGCGCGGGTCGCAATGGGTGTGGTAGCGATCCTGCAATTCCTCGGCGGTGATGGCGCGGGCGCCACCGGTGCATTCGGTGACGTTCTTGCCGGTCATCTCGATATGGATGCCGCCCGGATGCGTGCCTTCGGCGCGATGCACCTCGAAGAAGCTCTGCACCTCCTTCAGGATGCGGTCGAACGGCCGTGTCTTGTAGCCGGCGGCCTCGATCGTGTTGCCATGCATCGGGTCCGACGACCACACCACGCTGCGGCCTTCCTTCTGCACTGCGCGCACCAGCTTCGGCAGATGCTCGGCGACCTTGTCGGAGCCGAAGCGCGCGATCAGCGTCAGCCGGCCGGGCTCGTTTTCCGGATTGAGCAGGTCGATGAGCTGCAGCAAGCCGTCCGGCGTCAGCGACGGGCCGCATTTCAGGCCCAGCGGGTTCTTGATGCCACGGCAGTATTCGACATGGGCATGGTCGGGCTGGCGGGTGCGATCGCCGATCCAGATCATGTGGCCGGAGGTTGCATACCAGTCGCCCGAGGTCGAATCGACGCGGGTCAGCGCCTCCTCGTAGCCGAGCAGCAGCGCCTCGTGGCTGGTGTAGAAGTCGGTCTCGCGCAGCGCGTAATTGGTCTCCGAGGTGATGCCGACAGCCTTCATGAAGTCCATCGTCTCGGTGATGCGGTTGGCGAGCGACTCGTATTTCTCGCCCTGCGGGCTGTCGGACACGAAGCCGAGCATCCATTGATGCACGTTCTCCAGGCTGGCGTAGCCGCCCTGCGCAAAAGCGCGCAACAGGTTGAGCGTCGCCGCCGACTGGCGGTAGGCCATCTCCTGGCGTGCGGGATCGGGAATGCGTGACTTGGCGTCGAACTCGATGCCGTTGATGATGTCGCCGCGATAGCTGGGCAGGGTCACGCCGCCCTTGGTCTCGGCGTCCGACGAGCGCGGCTTGGCGAACTGGCCGGCAACACGGCCGACCTTCACCACCGGCTGCGCGCCGGCGAAGGTCAGCACCACGGACATCTGCAGGAAGACGCGGAAGAAGTCGCGGATGTTGTCCGCGCCATGTTCGGCAAAACTCTCGGCGCAATCGCCGCCCTGCAGAAGGAATGCGTCACCGGCAGCGACGGTCGCAAGCTGCTTCTTCAGCTTGCGTGCCTCACCTGCAAAAACCAGCGGTGGAAAGGTGGCGAGCTGGGCTTCCGTGTTCTTCAGCGCGGCAAGATCCGGATAGGCAGGAACCTGCTGGATCGGCTTTGCTCTCCACGAATTCGGCGACCATTTCGTCATCGTTGCACCCAAAATTCTTTCCAGCGGGTGTTATAGCCCGCCATTTCGCCCCAATACGGGGGTCGCGGCTCCATACACGAAGCCGATTTCCTATTCTAGACCGGAATTTCGGTGGTGGCGAATGGCGCAAGCTCGCCGCCTGTCTTTCCTTCTCCCCTTGTGGGAGAAGGTGGATTGGCGCGCAGCGCCAAGACGGATGAGGGGTGTTGGCCGGAGCACGGTTTTGCCAAGCTGGAACACCCCTCATCCGGCCGCTTCGCGGCCACCTTCTCCCACAAGGGGAGAAGGGGGAGCCGGCTGAGCCGCGCTAAGCCGCCTTCTCCACCAGCCTTGCCAGCTGCGTCATGACGACCGCTGAACCGGCCAGCCGCTTTTCAGGTGTCGGCCAGTCGCGGACGAAAACGACGCTGTGGTCCGGCCGGATCTTGGCCAGCGAACCCTGCTCGCCGATGAAGGTGACCAGCCCGACGGGGTTGGAGAACTCGCGCTTGCGGAAATGGATGACGACGCCCTTTGGTCCGGCATCGAGCTTTTCGACATTGGCCTTGCGGCACAGCGCCTTGATGAAGACGATCTTCAAGAGATGCTTCACTTCCTCCGGCAGCGGTCCGAAGCGGTCGATGAGCTCGGCGCCGAAAGCGTCGATCTCCTCGGTGTTTTCGAGATCGCCGAGGCGGCGGTAGAGCGCCAGCCGCAGCTGCAGGTCCGGAACATAGCTTTCGGGGATCATCACCGCCGTGCCGACGGCGATCTGCGGCGACCAGCCGCCATCCTGCACCTCGCCGGAATCCTTGACCTCGGCAACGGCCTCCTCCAGCATCTGCTGGTAGAGCTCGAAGCCGACCTCCTTGATGTGGCCGGACTGTTCCTCGCCCAGAAGATTGCCGGCACCGCGGATGTCGAGATCGTGGCTGGCGAGCTGGAAACCGGCGCCGAGCGTGTCGAGCGACTGCAGCACCTTCAGCCGGCGCTCGGCGGTATCGGTCAGCTTGCGGTTGGCCGGCAGCGTGAACAGCGCATAGGCGCGCACCTTGGAGCGGCCGACGCGGCCGCGCAGCTGGTAGAGCTGCGACAGGCCGAACATGTCGGCGCGATGCACGATCAGCGTGTTGGCGGTCGGGATATCGAGGCCGGATTCGACGATGGTCGTCGACAACAGCACATCGTACTGGCCGTCGTAGAAGGCGTTCATGATGTCGTCGAGCTCGCCGGGCGGCATCTGGCCGTGAGCGACAGCCACCTTTAGCTCGGGTACGGATTCACGAAGGAAATCATGAATTTCCGCCAGATCGCTGATGCGCGGCACGACATAGAAGGAATGACCGCCGCGGTAGCGTTCCCGCAGCAGGGTCTCGCGGATGACCAGCGGGTCGAAGGGCGAGATGAAGGTGCGCACAGCCAGGCGGTCGACCGGCGGCGTGGCGATCAGCGACAGTTCGCGCACCCCGGTCAATGCCAGTTGCAGCGTGCGCGGGATCGGCGTTGCCGACAGCGTCAGCACATGCACGTCGCTCTTCAGGTCCTTCAGCCGTTCCTTGTGCTTGACGCCAAAATGCTGTTCCTCGTCGATGATCAACAGGCCGAGATTCTTGAACGAGATCGACGAGCCGAGCAGCGCGTGAGTGCCGATGACGATGTCGACGGTGCCGTCGGCGATGCCTTTCTTGGCCTCTGCCAGTTCCTTGGCGCCGACCAGCCGCGAGGCCTGGGCGACGCGGATCGGCAGGCCGGAGAAGCGCTGCGAGAAGGTCTTGAAATGCTGGCGCGACAGCAGCGTCGTCGGCACCACCACCGCGACCTGAAAGCCTTCCATCGCCGCAATGAAGGCGGCGCGAAGTGCCACCTCGGTCTTGCCGAAGCCGACATCGCCGCAGATCAGCCGATCCATCGGCTTGCCGGCGCCCAGGTCGCCCATCACCGAATCGATCGCCGTCTGCTGGTCGTCGGTCTCCTCATAGGGAAACCGCGCGGCGAATTCGTCATAGAGACCGCCTGCCGGCACCAGCGAAGGGGCAGCGCGGATATGCCGCTCGGCGGCGATGCGGATCAACTGCCCGGCCATGTCGAGCAGCCGCCGCTTCAGCCGCGCTTTTCTGGACTGCCAGGCGCCGCCGCCAAGCTTGTCCAATGTCGCCTCAGTCGAATCCGAGCCATAGCGCGACAAAAGCTCGATGTTCTCCACCGGCAGGAACAGCCGGTCGTCGCCGGCGTAATGGATTTCGAGACAATCATGCGGTGCGCCGATCGCCTCGATGGTGCGCAGCCCGATGAAGCGGCCAATACCGTGGTCGCTATGGACGACGATGTCGCCGGAGGACAAAGCCGAGGCCTCGGCGATGAAATCGGAGGGGCGCTTCTTGCGCTTCGAGCGACGGATGAGCCGGTCGCCCAGAATGTCCTGCTCGGCGACGACGACCAGTTTCTCGGTCTCGAAGCCGGATTCGAGCGGCAGCACGGCAAGTCCGGCCTGCCCCGGTTCGAGCTTTTCCGCCTCGGCCAGCGTAGCCACCGGCTCGAGGTTGCCGAGATGATGCTCGGCCAGGATCTGGCCGAGCCGGTCGAGCGAACCTTCGGTCCAGCCGGCGACGACGACGCGACGGCGGGCGGCGCGCTCGTCGGCGATGTGTTTTACAACGACGTCGAAGACGTTGACGTTGGGGTCGGCGCGTTCCTCGACGAAGCTGCGGCCATGCCGCGACCCGGCATGGAAGATTTTCCTGGCGCCGGCGTCGGGCGCGTCGAACGGCGTGAAGTCGATCGCCTCGCGCGGGCCAAGCGAGGCGATGAGGTTTTCCGGCGACAGATAAAGCAGGTCGGGCGGCACCGGCTTGTAGGGGACGGCGTCCTTCAGCGCGCCGTCGGCCTGCTTCCTGCGCGCCTGGTAATGGTCGAGGATCAGCGCATGGCGCTCCGCCAGCGCCTCATGCGCCAGATGATCGAACACGACAGGCGTGTCCGGCAGATAGTCGAACACCGTCTCCAGCCGCTCGTAGAAGAACGGCAGCCAGTGCTCCATGCCGGCGAAACGCCGTCCCTCGCTGACCGCCGCATACAGCCCGTCGTCGCGCGAGGGCGCGCCAAAAGCGTCGATGTAGGAGCGGCGGAAGCGGCTGATGGTCTCCGGCGTCAGCGCCACTTCGCTCATTGCCTGCAGCGCCATCGACTTGCGCTGGCCGGTGGTGCGCTGCGTGGCGGCGTCGAAGACGCGGATCGATTCCAGCGTGTCGCCGAAGAAATCGAGCCGCAGCGCTTCCGTCCAGCCCGGCGCGAACAGGTCCAGAATGCCGCCGCGCACGGCGAACTCGCCGACGCCGCGCACGGTTGGCACCCGCTCGAAGCCTGATATCTCCAGCCGCGACGCCAGTGCGTTCATGTCGATCTGGTTGCCGGGTTTGGCGTGAAATGTCTGCGCCTCGACAAGGCTTGCCGGCGGAATGCGCTGCAGCAGCGCGTTGGCGGTGGTCAGGATGACGGCGCGGTGCGGGTTTTTTGCCAACGCGATCATCGCGGTGAGCGCGTCCAGCCGCCGCGCCGCGGCATCCGAGCCGGGCGAAACGCGGTCATAGGGCAGGCAATCCCAGGCCGGCAGTTCGAGCACCGGCAGGCCAGGCGCTGCGAATGAAAGCGCCTCGACGATCGAAGGCAGGCGCTGGCCGTCGCGCGCCACGAACAGCACCGGCTTGTCGGGCGCGATCTCGTGCGCCGCCTGCACCAGCGCGAAGGCTTCGTAACCGTCGGCGACGCCGTCGACGATGAACTGGCCGGCGCGGCCTTTCGGCAGGCCGATTGTGGGGATCAGGCTCATGGAATCACGTATTTCAGAATGTCATCGCCTGGCGCGACGCCAGGATTTTTTGCAGGACGGCACAGTCGATGTCAGCCGGAATCGGCCGCTCGCCGGTGATCACGGGCAGGAATTCGGTGTCGGCAATTTCGAGGAGCCTCTCATATTGGTCGAGTTCGTCGCCGGTCAAGGCGCCGATCTCGGCGTCGGCGAAACTGCCGAGAATAAGGTCCATTTCGCGCATGCCGCGATGCCAGGATCGAAACAGAAGCTTGCGGCGGCGGGCGTCGAGCCCCTCGCTTGATCGTCTCGTTCCGGTCATCGTCCAGCATCCTTGCCTGAAGCGGCGCATATAGCGTGGATAGAGCGCGGTGTCAGCCTTGCAACGGCCCGGTGGGTGTCTAACATCCCGGTGTGACATACACTCCTGACAACATCGGCCCAGGCACCCACCTCTGTCCTGCCGGACATCTCCCCCTCAAGGGGGGAGATCGGATGTTGTTTCTGCTTTCGCAAATCTCCAAGGCTGTAGAAGGAACGCTGTCGGCAAAGCTGCCGATCTCCCCCCTTGAGGGGGAGATGGCCGGCAGGCCAGAGGGGGGTGAGCGCCGACATCACATGTCCTCTCACCCATGAGACCTTCCCTCCTCGATCCGCTGTTTGTCCCGATCACCTCGCTTGCCGGCGTCGGGCCGAAGGTCGGCGCACTGATCGAGAAAATCGTGCCGGCCGATCTCGGTGATCGCCCCGCGCGTGCCGGCGATCTTCTGTTCGTGCTGCCGCATTCGGTGATCGACCGCCGCAACCGGCCGGGCATCGCCGGTTCGGCTGAAGGCGCGATCGTCACCCTGGAGGTGCGGATCGATCGCCACCAGCCGCCGCCGCGCGGCAACCGATCGGTGCCGTACCGGGTTTACGCCCATGACGACACCGGCGAGATCGCGCTGACCTTCTTCCATGCGCATGCCGCCTATCTCGAAAAGGCGATGCCGGAGGGCGAGCATGTCGTGGTCTCCGGCCGCATGGAATGGTTCAACGGCCGCCCGACCATGGTTCATCCCGACCACATCGCGCTGGCCAGCGAAGCGGAAAACCTGCCGCTGGTTGAGCCGGTCTATCCGCTCACTGCCGGCCTCTCGGGAAAAGTGCTGCGCCGGGCAATCGGCCAGGCGTTCGCTCGCTTGCCGGTGCTGCCGGAATGGCAGGAGGGTGAGTTTCTGCGCCGCCGCAGCTTTCCCGCCTTCGGTGATGCGCTCGCCCGCATCCACAATCCCGCCGACCCGATCGACGTGTCCGTCGACGGCGCGGCCTGGCGGCGTCTCGCCTATGACGAGTTTCTGGCGGGCCAGGTGTCGCTGGCGCTGGTGCGCGCAAAAGTCCGCCGCTTGTCCGGCCGGCCGCTGGTTGGCGACGGCCGCATCGTCGAAAAGCTGCGTGCCGCCCTTCCCTATTCGCTGACCGATTCGCAGGAAATGGCGCTTGCCGAGATCAATGCCGACCTCGGTGACCCCGAACGCATGCTGCGCCTGCTGCAGGGTGATGTCGGCTCCGGCAAGACGGTTGTCGCGCTGCTCGCCATGGCGCGCGCTGTCGAGGCCGGCGGCCAGGCGGCATTGATGGCGCCGACCGAAATCCTGGCGCGCCAGCATCTTGCGACGATTGCGCCTTTGGCGGAACAAGCCGGCCTGCGCATCGCCATCCTCACCGGGCGCGAAAAGGGCCACGAGCGCACCGAGACGCTGGCCAGTCTGGCCAATGGCGAGATCGACATCGTCGTCGGCACCCATGCGCTGTTCCAGCAAACGGTGACGTTCCACGACCTGGTCGTCGCCGTCATCGACGAACAGCACCGGTTTGGCGTCCACCAGCGGCTGGCCATCACCGCCAAGGGCGACGCGCCCGACATGCTGGTGATGACGGCGACGCCGATCCCGCGCACGCTGGTGCTGACCGCTTTCGGCGACATGGATGTGTCGAAGCTGACGGAAAAACCAGCCGGGCGCCAACCGATCCGCACCGTGACCCTGCCGCTCGAGCGGCTCGACGAACTGGTCGGCCGCATGCGCGACGCCGTCGCCGACGGCCAGAAGATTTACTGGATCTGTCCGCTGGTCGAGGAATCCGAAGAGATCAAGCTGATGTCGGCGGAGGACCGTTTTGCCTCGCTCAAGCCCCTGTTCGGCGGCCGGATCGGCCTGGTGCACGGGCGCATGAAGGGCGCCGAAAAAGACGAGGCGATGCGCGCCTTCAAGGCCGGCGAGACACGCATCCTGATCGCCACCACTGTCATCGAGGTCGGCGTCGATGTGCCGGATGCGACGATCATGGTCATCGAGCATGCCGAGCGCTTCGGCCTCGCTCAGTTGCACCAGTTGCGCGGCCGGGTCGGGCGCGGCGAAAAACCGTCGTCCTGCGTGCTGCTCTACAAGGACCCGCTCGGCGAGACGGCAACGCGCCGGCTGTCAGTGATGCGCGAGACCGAGGACGGGTTTCGCATCGCCGAGGAGGATCTGAAGCTGCGTGGCGAAGGCGAGTTGCTCGGCACCCGCCAGTCCGGCACACCTGGCTTCCAGGTGGCGCGCATCGAGGCGCATGCCGATCTGCTCGAAGCGGCTCGCGACGACGCGCGGCTGATCCTGTCGCGCGATCCGGAACTGCAATCCGAACGCGGCGCCGCCCTTCGCATGCTGCTCTATTTGTTCGGCCGCGACGAGGCGGTGCGGCTTTTGCGCGCCGGCTGAGGCTCGGCATCCACAGGCGGATTGCCGATCTGGCCGCCGATCGGCTTGCCGTTCAACGTTACCATTTTCGTCTTGACCGCCGGCGCCACCAGCCCGGCCGAAACGATCAGCTTGGCGCCGTCCTCGATCGTCATGTCGAGCAGCACGATATCGGATTTCGGCACATACATCAGGAAGCCGGTGGTCGGGTTGGGCGTGCACGGCATGAACACCGCGATCAGCGGATCTCCCTCCTGGTCGAGCTTCTGGTTGATCTCGGTTTCCTTCTCGCTGGCAACGAAGACCAGCGACCAGACGCCCTTGCGCGGGTATTCGACCAGCCCGACCTGGCGGAACATGTCGCCCTTGTTCGACAGCACGGTCTCGAAGATCTGCTTCAGCGACCCATAGATGCCCCGCACCAGCGGCATGCGGCCGAGCAGCCGCTCGCCGAACAGGACGATAGCCCGGCCGACGATATTGGCGGTCAGGAAACCGATCAGGGTGATCAGGATCAAGGCGACGATCAGCCCGAATCCCGGAACCGGCGCCGGCAGATAGCTATCGGGGTTGTAGCGCGCCGGAATATAGGGTTTCACCCAGGAATCGACCCAGCCGATGAACGACCAGGCGATGTAGGCAGTGATCGCCAGCGGCGCGCAGACGACAAAGCCTGTCAGGAAGTAATTCCGCAGCCGGGTCATGCCTGAGGTCTTGGAAGCATCGGACATGGTTCACCGCAGCGCTGGTTGCGGCGCGACATTAATGAACCGCATCCGGCTTTGGAACTGCGAATTTTTTAAACCACGCCTATTCCACAGTCACCGATTTCGCCAGGTTGCGCGGCTGGTCGACGTCGGTGCCCATGAACACCGCGGTGAAATAGGCCAGCATCTGGATCGGCAGCGCGTAGATGATCGGCGAGATGATTTCCGGCACGTCCGGCAGCACGATCGTCTCCATCGTCTTCACCGTGGCGTGCGCGGCACCCTTGCTGTCGGTGATCAGGATGATCTTGCCGCCGCGCGCCGCCACTTCCTGCATGTTCGACACGGTTTTTTCAAAAATGCGGTCATGCGGGGCAATGACGATCACCGGCATGTTCTCGTCGATCAGCGCGATCGGCCCGTGCTTCAGCTCGCCGGCAGCATAGCCCTCGGCATGGATATAGGAGATTTCCTTGAGCTTCAGCGCCCCTTCCATGGCCAGCGGGAAATTGGTATCGCGGCCAAGATAAAGCACGTTCTTGTAGTGCGAGAGGTCGCGCGCAACCTTTTCGATCTGGCCGTCGAGTTTCAGGACCTGGTTGGCATAGCGTGGCGCTTCCGACAGCTGGCGAACCAGCGTCGTCTCCTGTTCCTGCGAAATCGTTCCGCGCGCCACGCCCGCCCGCACGGCAAGCGAGGCCAGCACCGACAATTGACAGGTGAAGGCCTTGGTCGAGGCGACGCCGATCTCCGGCCCGGCCAGCGTCGGCAGGATGACGTCGGATTCGCGCGCCATCGTCGATTCGCGGACATTGACGACCGCGCCGATCTTCATGCCCGCCTTGCGGCAATAGCGCAGCGAGGCCAGCGTGTCGGCGGTCTCGCCCGATTGCGAGATGAAGAAGGCGGCGTCTGTCTTCGACAGCGGCATTTCACGGTAACGGAATTCCGAAGCGACATCGATGTCGACCGGCAGCCGCGCATAGCGCTCGAACCAGTATTTGCTGATCAGGCCGGCCAGATAGGCAGTGCCGCAGGCCGAAATCGCCAGCCGGTCGATTTTGGCGAAATCGAACGGCAGGTCGAGCGGCTTCGAGACGCCGCCAACGAAATCCACATAATGCGCCAGCGTGTGCGAGATCACCTCGGGCTGTTCATGGATTTCCTTCTCCATGAAATGGCGCCGGTTGCCCTTGTCGACCATGAAGCTGGTGCTGAGCGACTGCTGGCGCTTGCGGTCGACCTTGTTGCCGTCCATGTCGAAGATGGCGACGTCGTTGCGGCGCACCACCGCCCAGTCGCCATCCTCCAGATAGGTGATCGAATTGGTGAAGGGGGCAAGCGCGATAGCGTCGGAGCCCAAAAACATCTCGCCATCACCATGGCCGACGGCCAGCGGTGGGCCGTTGCGCGCGCCAACGATGAGATCCTCGTCGCCCCTGAACATGATGGCCAGCGCAAAGGCGCCTTCCAGCCGCTTCAGCGCCTGGTGCGCGGCCTCGACCGGCTGCAGGCCCCTGGCCAGTTCGCGCCCGACCAGATGTGCGACGACCTCGGTATCGGTCTGCGATGAAAATGTGTAGCCGTCGCGCATCAGCTCGTCGCGCAATTCGGCGAAATTCTCAATGATGCCGTTGTGGACGATGGCGACGCCGTCGGAAAAATGCGGATGCGCATTGGTCTCGTTGGGCACGCCGTGCGTCGCCCAGCGCGTGTGGCCGATGCCGATCATGCCGTCGAGCGGTTCGTCCTTCAGCCGGCGTTCGAGATTGATCAGCTTGCCCTCGGCGCGGCGACGCGCCAGCTGGCCGTGCTCGACAGTGGCGACGCCGGCCGAATCATAACCGCGATATTCGAGCCTTTTCAGCGCATCGACGATGAGCGGCGCGACCGGCGAGTGACTGACAATTCCGACGATGCCGCACATAGACGTTGCCCTCGATTCCGGCTGAAAACCCGGCGCCATTTAGGGTTGGCCGGGCTGCCGCAAAAATCACATTGCGCTTCGTTCCGTATCAGCCGGAACGGTTCTGCACAAATGCACCATGACAGGGCGCTCTTGCAATCCGGTTACAGCAGCCAGGCTAGCCTTTTTTCCGGGCCGCCGCAGCCGCAGCAAAACGCTCGCGCAATTCCTTGCCTTTGCCAGGCAGCGTCCTCTGGCGGGCGCGGCCGAAGGCGAGCGCATCGTCGGGCACGCTTTCGGTGATCACGCTGCCCGAAGCGACGTAGCCGCCCTTGCCGATTGTGACAGGCGCCACCAGCGACGAATTCGAGCCGACGAAGGCGCCTTCGCCGATGTCGGTGAAGAATTTCGAGTAGCCGTCATAATTGCAGGTGATGGTTCCAGCGCCAATATTGGCGCCGGCGCCGACGCGGGCATCGCCGATATAGGTCAGGTGATTGACCTTGGCGCCCTCCTCGACCGTCGCCTGCTTGACCTCGCAGAAATTGCCGACCTTGGCTTTTTGCCGGAGATCGGCGCCCGGCCGCAGCCGTGCAAACGGGCCGACATCGCAATTCGAAGCGATCGTGGCGCCCTCAATATGGCTGAAGGCATGGATCCTGGCGCCGGTGGCGATTGTCACGCCCGGTCCGAACCAGACATTGGGCTCAACGATCGTATCGGCGCCGATCTCGGTATCGTATGAAAAGAATACGGTTTCGGGCGCGATGAGGGAAACCCCGGAGAGCATGGCTTCGCGCCGCCGGCGCGCCTGCCAGATGCCTTCCGCCGCAGCGAGTTCGGCACGGTTGTTGATGCCGAGCACATTCTCAAAGCCGGCTTCTGCGGCGATGACATTAAGGCCTTGCCCGCTTGCGATCTCGACGATGTCGGTGAGGTAATATTCGCCCTTGGCGTTGTCGTTGCCGACCTGGTCGAGCAGCTGCAGCGCGTGCTTGCCTGCAACCGCCATCAGCCCGCCATTGCAGAAGGTGATTTTCTTCTCCTCGTCGGTGCAGTCCTTTTCCTCGCGGATGGCGATGAGCTTGCCGCCCTTTTCGATCAGCCGGCCATAGCCGGACGGATTTGAGCTGCGGAAGCCGACCACAACGACGGCAGCGCCATCAGTCAGCTTCAGGCGCGCAGCCGTCAGCACCTCCGGATCGATCAGCGGCGTATCGCCGAACATGACGAGGATGTCGTCGTAACCCTTTGAGATCGCATCGCGAGCCGCCAGCGCGGCATGCGCCGTGCCGAGCCGCTTGTCCTGGACGAAGGTCTCCGCCTTCGGCGCGAACTTTTGCGTGGCCTTGCGCATCTCGTCGGCGCCATGGCCGATCACCAGCGCCAGATCGCCGCTGCCTGCGGCTTCCGCAGCCTTGACGACATGGGCGACCATCGGCAGGCCAGCGATCGGGTGCAGCACTTTTGGCACGGCGCTTTTCATGCGCGTGCCTTCGCCGGCGGCGAGAATGACGGACAGGCAGGTTCTCTGGCTCATGGAATGCGACCGTATGAAGAGGGTTGGGAATCAAGGCATGTCTAGCCCAGAATTTCACTAGCATTTGGCGCCATGCTGCACCAATGCGGTTAAATTCCGGTGAGGTGGTCGAGCAACTGACTTTTGATCAGTAGGTCTAGGCGGGCGATCAGGTGGTTACCCTACATCTCCGGTTTCAGCTTTTGCAGCGGCTGCAGCCGCCAAGCCTTGGCGTTTGCGCGGAAATTGGCATCGGAGATGGAATGAATTCAAACAGCCACCCTGCACGACTTACGCTCCTTACGTGGAAGCATGGGCAATGATCTGGCCATTTCCTGCCAGTGATAGGTCTTTTCCGTTATATTAGCATCTGATACGTTCGCTCGGGGGGAGTTGTTCCTGCCATGCGCAGCGTTCGTTTTATCCTCATCTTATTGTTTACAGCTGTTTCGGCGGATGCGCTCGCAGATAGGCGCGTTGCGCTGGTGATGGGTAATTCGGCGTACCAAAACGTACACGGACTTCCTAACCCCACGAACGATGCCAGCGACATGACCGCCAAATTGAAAGATTTGGGCTTCGAGGTAGTGACCGGTCTGGATCTCGATTTGGCCAGGATGCGTGTCACGATACGGAACTTTACCAAGAAGCTCGATAGGGCGGACATTGCGCTGTTCTATTATTCCGGGCATGGCCTGCAGGTTAACGGCAACAATTATATGGCGCCTGTGGATGCTCACCTGTCGTCCTATGACGACCTCGATTTCGAGACACTGCCGATGGACCTTGTTCTTGCGGCGATGGAGCGCGCTTCTAAGGTCAATCTTGTCTTCCTCGATGCCTGCCGGGACAACCCGCTCGCCGAGAATCTTGCCCGGTCGATGGGAACACGATCCGGTTCTGTGGGTCGGGGTCTAGCCAAGCTTGGCAGCGGTGTCGGTTCTCTCATCGCATTCGCAACGCAGCCGGGCAACGTGGCATTCGACGGGTCAGGTAGAAACTCCCCCTTCACAACTGCATTGCTCAGGCACCTCGGCACGCCGGGGCAGGATATCACCCGCGACCTCGTTCATGTGCGACGAGATGTGCTCGAAGCGACGTATGGAAAGCAAGTTCCATGGGACAATTCCTCGCTCACGGGCGATGTGGTGTTGAATCCTCTCCCGATTCAGGAGCCGAAGGCGGAATCCGCCCGCACGCCGGTACCAGTCGGGCCTGACAATGCGGTTGAGATCGCTTATTGGGAAACGATCAAGGACTCGGCGGACAAGAGTTTCTTTCAAGCGTACCTACAGCAATATCCGAATGGCGCGTTTGTAGCCCTAGCCAAGTTAAAGATCGACGCAATAAACAGTCGGGTCGATTTGCAACGGCAGGCGACTGAACGACAAAAGGCAGAACAAGATCGCGTGCAAGGGAGGCCTGTCGCAAAGGCTTCAGACGACGTCAAGACCGTCGCCAGGCTTGAACATCCCAATCCGGAAGTCCAACCGGAGAGGTCTTCAGTAGATTCTGATGGCTCCGGCGAACTTGCTCTTTCCACCCAGAGGGAGTTGGCCCGAATCGGATGCCTTACTGGCCAGGTCGACGGAAAATGGGGTTCCGCCAGCCAGAAAGCTTTGAACGACTATGCGAAGCGGCAAGGGATTAAGCTCGCGTCGGTCGAGCCGACGGGCGACCTTCTAAAAGGGCTGAAAGCAATTCGGGCTAGGGTCTGCCCCCTTCTTTGTGCTGACGGAATGGAGGCACGAGAGGGTCGTTGCACGGGTGCAGGGTCTGCCGGTTTAAGTGCTTTCGACGGAAGATGGGCTTTGACGAGACGTGCCACCAATTCGTTGTGCGGGTGGCGGGAGATTACAGCAAATGTTTCGATCAAAAGCGGTAAGATTTCTGCCCCAAAGTGGGAAGGAAAAATCGCGAGCGATGGCACCTTAAGAATAATACATCGCTTTGTTCACGAGGGGAAAAAAGAAAGCAATATTTTAAACGGAAAGATAAACGGTAACAGAGGTAAAGGGAAATTCTACCATGTAGGCGGAGAGTGTGCAGGCGTTGTTGAAATAGACAAAATGGCACCAATTCAGTAGCAGTATCTTTGTCGCAGATTGAGTATAGGTCAAATTCTGTGGGCCAGCATGGGTTTGCGGGTACAGACCTACCCCAACTGCCCCAGCACCGGGAAATTCTCCAGCAGCCAGTAGGATGCAGCCTGCACGCCGCCGGTCAGAAAAAGCACGCCCGCGACGACCAGCAGCGCGCCCATTGCCTTTTCGACGCGGCCGAGATGGACGCGGAATTTTGCGAGAAAGCGCATGAAGGCGCCGGAAAACAGCGCCGCGACCAGGAACGGTATGCCGAGGCCAAGCGAATAGGCGGCAAGCAGAGCCGCGCCCTCGCCGACCGTCTCGCGGCCGCCGGCCAGCGTCAGGATCGGCCCCAGCACCGGTCCGATGCAGGGTGTCCAGCCGAAGGCGAAGGCCAGTCCCATGACATAGGCGGCAACGATACTGGCCGGCTTGCCCTGCGACTGGAAGCGCGCCTCGCGCGACAGCATCGGGATGCGCAATATGCCGAGAAAGTTCAGACCCATCAGGATGATCAGCACGCCAGCCGCCATCCCCAGCGGCTCCTGCCAGACGCGCAGCAGCCGGCCAATGGTCGAGGCGCCGGCGCCCAGCGCCACGAAGACGGTCGAGAAGCCGAGAACAAAGGCGATCGAGGCAAAAAGCAGCGCGCCGCGTGCGTCGGCCTTGGCGGTGACGCCGGCATTGCCGCGGAAATCATCGACCGACACGCCGGCCATATAGCAGAGATAGGGCGGCACCAGCGGCAGCACGCAAGGCGACAGGAACGAGATCGCCCCCGCCCCGACCGCGCTGACATAGCCGATATCCAACGCCATTCCCGAACTCCTGATGGTTTGCGCTGCCATATAGCCGCGACCGCGCCGATCCGCCAATCACCATCGCGTGGCAAGTCGCAGACGGCCGCTTGCCACGCCTGTCTCGCCCGTCAACGTCGCATCATGCCGCCCGTCTCTTCAAACCAGGGCTGGCGCGTGATCGATGTTTCTCTTATATCGGCGGAAGTATTTGTCCCGTTCTCCCGGATTCATTGCCGGTTTGTCCAACGATCAGGGCAGCCGCTCTCCCTATCCAGGATAGCGGATATCACATGACGCATCCCTAGGTTGCGCGCTCAAAGCAGGACTGCATTTTGGGCGCTTCCCCTTGACCGGATGCAAAAGCACGGCCATGTGAGCGACAATTATACGAGATTTCGTCGCGCGCAGCGGAATTCTTCTGCCGCACCACAGCTGATATGAGACCTCATGGACGTCGTCGTCGTCGAATCGCCGGCCAAAGCGAAGACAATCAACAAGTACCTCGGAAAGAACTACAAGGTCCTGGCCTCGTTCGGCCACGTCCGCGATCTGCCGGCCAAGGATGGCTCGGTGCGTCCGGACGAGGATTTTGCCATGTCCTGGGCTGTCGACACCGCCTCGAGCAAACGTCTTGCCGACATCGCCAAGGCGGTCAAGGACGCCGACGGCCTGATCCTCGCCACCGACCCGGATCGCGAGGGCGAAGCCATTTCCTGGCATGTTCTGGAAGTGCTGAAGCAGAAGCGCGCGCTGAAGGACAAGCCGGTCAGCCGCGTCGTCTTCAACGCCATCACCAAATCGTCGGTGCTGGAAGCGATGGCCAATCCGCGCCAGATCGATGCGCCGCTGGTCGACGCCTATCTCGCCCGCCGCGCGCTCGACTATCTCGTCGGCTTCACGCTGTCGCCCGTGCTGTGGCGCAAGCTGCCGGGCGCCCGCTCCGCCGGCCGCGTCCAGTCGGTGGCACTGCGCCTCGTCTGCGACCGCGAATTGGAAATCGAGCGCTTCATCCGCGAGGAATACTGGCAGATCGCCGCCATTCTCGGCACGCCGCGCAAGGATAATTTCGAGGCGCGGCTGACCGCCTTCGATCGCAAGAAACTGCAAAAGCTCGACATTTCGAACAAGGCGCAGGCCGACGACATCAAGGCGATGCTGGATGGCGCGACCTTCAAGGCGCTGTCGGTCGAAGCCAAGCCGACCAGGCGCAATCCAGGCCCGCCCTTCACCACCTCGACGCTGCAGCAGGCCGCCTCCTCGCGCCTCGGTTTTTCGGCAAGCCGCACCATGCAGGTGGCGCAGCGGCTCTATGAAGGCATGGACATCGGCGGCGAGACCACCGGCCTGATCACCTATATGCGAACCGACGGCGTGCAGATGGCGCCCGAGGCGATATCAGCCGCGCGCGATGCGATCGCAAAAGAGTTCGGCCCAAAATACCTGCCCGAAAAGCCGCGCAACTACACCACCAAGGCCAAGAACGCCCAGGAAGCGCACGAAGCCATCCGCCCGACCGACTTCATGCGCACGCCGGCTTCGGTCAGGCAATATCTCGATGCCGACCAGGCGCGGCTTTACGAGATTGTCTGGAAACGCGCCATCGCCAGCCAGATGCAGCCAGCCGAGATCGAGCGCACCACGGTCGAAATCGAGGCGGTCAACGGCGCCCGCAGCGCGGAGCTTCGCGCCGTCGGTTCGGTCGTTCGCTTCGATGGCTTCATTGCCGCCTATACCGACCAGAAGGACGAGGATGCGGAAGACGAGGAAGACCGCCGTCTGCCCGAGATCCGTGCCGGCGAACAGCTCGACCGCGAGGCCATCAACGCCACCCAGCACACCACCGAACCGCCGCCGCGCTATTCGGAAGCCTCGCTGATCAAGAAGCTGGAAGAGCTCGGCATCGGCCGGCCGTCGACCTACACGGCGATCCTGAAGACGCTGGAGGACCGCGACTACGTCAGCATGGACAAGCGCAAGCTGTTGCCGCAGGCCAAGGGCCGACTGTTGTCGGCCTTCCTCGAGAGCTTCTTCGAGCGCTATGTCGAATATGACTTCACCGCCTCGCTCGAGGAAAAACTCGACGAGATTTCCGACGGCAAGCTCGCCTGGAAGGATGTGCTGCGCGATTTCTGGAAGGATTTTTCAGGCGCCGTCGCCGACATCAAGGAATTGCGCGTCACCGACGTGCTCGACGCCCTCAACGAGGAACTGGCGCCTCTGGTGTTTCCCGCACGGGAAGACGGTTCAAATCCGCGGATCTGCCCGAAATGCGGCACCGGCAACCTGTCGCTGAAGCTCGGCAAATTCGGCGCCTTTGTCGGCTGCTCGAACTATCCCGAATGCTCCTTCACCCGCCAGCTCGGCGACGCCGCCAACCCCAATGCCGAAAACGGCAATGGCGAGGATGGCACCAAGGTGCTGGGCAAGGACCCCTACACAGCGGAGGAAATCACGCTGCGCAGTGGTCGTTTCGGGCCCTATGTCCAGCGCGGCGACGGCAAGGAAGCCAAGCGCTCCAGCCTGCCCAAGGGCTGGACCGTCGATTCGATCGACCACGAAAAAGCCCTCGCCCTGCTGTCGCTGCCGCGCGACGTCGGCAAGCATCCGGAATCCGGCAAGATGATCTCGGCCGGGCTGGGGCGCTACGGTCCGTTCGTGCTGCATGACGGCACCTACGCCAATCTCGACAACATCGAGGACGTGTTCTCGATCGGTCTCAACCGCGCCGTGTCGGTGATCGCCGAGAAGCAGTTGAAAGGCCCCGGCGGTCGCAATGGCGGCACGCCCGCCGCCTTGAAGGAACTTGGCGAGCATCCGGCGGGCGGCGGCAAGATCGTCGTGCGTGACGGCAAATACGGGCCTTATGTTAATTTCGGCAAGGTCAATGCGACGCTGCCGAAGGGCAAGGACCCGCAGTCGGTGACGATCGAAGACGCGGTGGCGCTGATTGCCGAAAAGGAAGCCAAGGGCGGCAATGGCGGCAGAAAGCCCTTCCGCAAAGCGGCCGCACCTGCCAAAAAGCCTGCGGCCAAAAAACCGGCGGCCCAAAAAATGGCGGCCAAGAAAGTGGCCAACAAAAAGGGATAGTGCATCGTGGCGCGCAGGGTATCCGGAAGAAGTCATGGCGATCTGCGCACCGCCGACACCCGGGCCAAGGTCAAGGATGATTACCGGCCGTCCCGCGACGAAATCCTACGCTATATCGCCGAAAATCCGGATCGCTCAGGCAAACGCGACATCGCCAAGGCGTTCGCACTGCGCGGCGAGGACCGTATCTGGCTGAAGGACGTTTTGCGCGACTTGCAGGATGAAGGCCTGCTGACCAAGGAGCGCAAGCGGCTCGCCCGCGTCGGCTCCCTCGCCCATGTCGCCGTGCTCGACATCTTTGGCCGCGATGCCGACGGCGTGCTTTTGGCGCACCCAACCGAAGCGGTGGGCAACGGCGAGCCTCCTGTCATAGCGATACGCGTGTCGCGCGGCGGCGGCGGCCCGACACCGGGCATTGGCGACCGCGTGCTGGCCAAGACCTTTCCAACCGATGATGCGACCGGCCCTGCCTATACCGGGCGGGTGATGAAGATCTTCGAGAAGCGCACCGATGCTGTTCTCGGCGTTTTTCGCGTGCTGCAGGACGGTACCTTCCGCATCGAGCCTGTCGAAAGGCGCCAGCCGGAGCTGGTCGTCGACAAGGAATTCCAGAACGGCGCCAAGAACGGCGATCTGGTCGAGGTCGAGCCGGCGCGGGCCTCCCGCTACGGGCTGCCCAGGGCCAAGGTGCTGGCGGTGCTGGGTTCGCTGACCAGCGAAAAGGCGGTCTCGATGATCGCCATCCACGCGCACGACATTCCGCATATTTTCCCGGCAGACGTCATCGCCGAGGCGGAGGCGGTCAAACCGGCGACGGTGGCCGGCCGCGAAGACTGGCGCGACCTGCCGCTGATCACCATCGATCCGGCCGACGCCAAGGACCATGACGACGCCGTGTTCGCGACAGCAGATCCAGACGAGAAGAACCCCGGCGGCGTGGTCGTTACCGTGGCGATTGCCGATGTCGCCGCTTACGTGCGCTATGGCACCGCGCTCGACCGCGAGGCGCTGAAGCGTGGCAACTCGGTCTATTTCCCGGATCGCGTCGTGCCGATGCTGCCGGAGCGCATCTCCAACGACCTTTGTTCGCTGCGCGAAGGCCAGGACCGCCCGGCGCTGGCGGTCCGCATGACCTTCTCGGCCGATGGCCGCAAGCTCAGGCATTCGTTCCACCGCATCATGATGAAATCGGCGGCAAAACTCGCCTATCGCCAGGCGCAGGCCGCGATCGACGGCGCGCCGGACGACAAGACCGGCCCGATTCTCGACACGGTGATGAAGCCGCTGTGGGACGCCTATGCCGTGGTGAAGCGCGGTCGTGAGACGCGCCAGCCGCTTGAGCTCGAACTGCCGGAGCGGAAAATCCTGCTCAAGGAGGACGGCACCGTTGACCGCGTCGTCGTGCCGGAGCGGCTCGACGCGCACAAGCTGATCGAAGAATTCATGATCCAGGCCAATGTCGCGGCGGCCGAGACGCTGGAGGCGAAACGACAGGCGCTGGTCTACCGCATCCATGACGCACCTTCGCTGGCCAAGCAGGAATCGCTGCGTGAATTCCTGCAGACGCTTGGCCTTTCGCTGGCGCGCGGCGCCCAGATGCGGCCAAACCAGTTCAACGGCATCCTGGATCGCGTCCGCGGCGCCGACCATGAGGGGCTGGTCAACGAGGTGGTGCTGCGCACGCAGATGCAGGCCGAATATTCGCCAAGCAATATCGGTCATTTCGGCCTCAACCTGAAACGCTATGCGCACTTCACCTCGCCGATCCGCAGATATGCCGACCTGATCGTGCATCGCGGGCTGATTGCCGCGCTCGGCTTCGGTGAAGGCGGACTGACGCAGGATGAAGCGGAGCGGCTGGAAGAAGTTTCTGCGCTGATCTCAGCCACCGAGCGCCGCGCCATGGCCGCCGAGCGCGACACGGTCGACCGGCTGATCGCCGCCTATCTGGCAGAGCGTGTCGACGATCGCTTCGATGCACGCATTTCGGGCGTCACCAAATCGGGACTATTTGTCCAATTGCCGCAGTATGGCGCAGATGGTTTCATTCCGGTGTCAAGTCTGGGCGGCGATTACTATATATACGACGAAACTGCCCGATCGCTTTTCGGAGAACGCACCGGCAAGGGCTATCAGCTTGCCGACCGCGTCGAGGTTCGCCTGATCGAGGTGGCGCCTATGGCCGGCGCGATGCGTTTCGAGATGCTGACCGACCCAAAGCCGCTGCCCGGCTCCAAACGGTCGTTTCACAAGGCCAAGGGCCGCGCCCGTGCGTCGCAATCGCGTCCAGGCTCGCGCGGCAGGAGACGGTAATGCCAAGCGATCTGAAAAAGAACGAACAGGTTTTCGGCGGCCAACAGCACTCGGGCCGGATCGCCCGCCCGCTGTGGACGGCGATGAAGCGTGGCGCGCTTGGCCGTTGCCCGCATTGCGGCGAGGGAAAGCTGTTTCGCGCCTTCGTCAAGACCGTCGACAAATGCGATCATTGCGGCGAGGCGCTTCATCACCACCGCGCCGACGACCTGCCGGCCTACCTGGTGGTGGCCATCGTCGGCCACATCGTGCTCGGCGCCTTCATGGGTGTCGAAGCGGCCTCCACTCTGTCCACATGGCAGCACGTCGCCATCTGGGTGCCGCTGACCATCCTCATGGCGATCGTCTTGCTGCAGCCGGTCAAGGGCGCCGTCATCGGCCTGCAATGGGCGTTCTATATGCACGGCTTCGGCGGGGAAGAAGATCAGATCGAGTCGCATCCCGAGGCTTGAAACCGAGGCTGGCGCAAATCGGCATGGCTGGACGCCACTTTCGCATCGAAGAAGATTCCGCTAGGTCGTGCGCATGGACGTTATGACCAAGGCGGAAGTCGACAAGGTTGAGCCGATCGCGCTCGACGCCAGGCCTATACGCCCGCGCGACGCCGCGACGCTGATCCTGCTCGACCGCAAGGGCGCCGAGTTCCTGGTGCTGATGGGCAGGCGCCACGCCCGTCACGCCTTCATGCCGGGGAAATTCGTCTTTCCCGGTGGCCGTACCGATCCGGCCGACAGCCGAATTCCCGTTGCCACAGCGCTGCACCCTGAGGAGCAGGCGAGGCTGACTGCCGGCGTCGGCCGCACCAGCCCGGCCCGCGCCCGCGCCATCGCCCTGTCGGCGATTCGCGAGACCTATGAAGAAGCCGGCCTGCTGATCGGCCAGAAGGGCGCCTTCGCCACGACCAGGCGCGATTGGCAGGGTTTCGCCGAGCACGGCGTAAGACCGTCGCTGGAAGCGCTGCGCTTCATCGCGCGCGCCATCACCCCGCCCAACCGGGTGCGGCGCTTCGACACGCGCTTCTTCAGCGCCTGGCGCGGAGACGTCGCCGTGGAGCTGCCGGACGGCGGTCCGACCAACGAGCTGGAGGAACTGGTCTGGCTGCCGCTCGCCAAGGCCAGAGAAGCTGATGTGCCCGACATCACCAGGGCTATCCTGGGGGAGCTGGAAAAGCGGCTCGTCGACGATCCGCTGCTGCGCCCCGGTGGTTCCGTGCCGTTCTACCGGCTTGTCGGCAATCGCTTCGTTCGCGAAATTCTGTAGAACATAGAGCATTCACATCCCATGACAGTCGATACCCAGCAAGAGGTCGAAGAACGCGTCCATTGGCTGCCAATGATCGCGGCGATCTCGTCGATCAGCGTCGTCGGTATCGCCATCGGCCTCGGCATGCCGCTGCTCAGCGTCATTCTCGAAACGCGCGGCCATTCGGCGTCGATGATCGGCTTCAACACCGCTGTCGCCGGCCTGGCCTCGATCGCCGGCGCACCGCTCGCCACCCCGCTGGCGATGCGGTTCGGCGTCGCCAGGACGATGCTCGCCATGATCGCCACCGGAGTGCTGGCCTTTGTCGGCTTCCATTTCGCACCGGACTTCTGGATGTGGTTTCCGTTGCGCGTCCTGCTGCACATCGCGCTGACGGTGCTTTTCATCCTGTCGGAATTCTGGATCAGCACATCGGCGCCGCCGCACCGGCGCGGTCTCGTCCTCGGCATCTACGCCACCGTGCTGTCGCTCGGCTTTGCCGCCGGGCCGTGGCTGTTCGCCCAACTCGGCAGCGCTGGCTTCCTGCCCTTCGGCGTCATCATGGCGCTGGTGACGCTGGCCGCCATTCCAGTTCTGGCGGCCCGCAACGAGAGCCCGACGATCGTCTCCAACGGCGAAACCAGCAACTTCCTGCGCTACATCTGGTTGGTGCCGACGGCGACCGCTGCGGTGCTGGTGTTCGGCGCGGTCGAGACCGGTGGCTTTGCGCTGTTTCCCGTCTATGGCAACCGCATCGGCTACTCCGAGGCCGATGCCGCCCTGCTGCTCACCATGATCGGCCTCGGCAACGTGCTGTTGCAGATCCCGCTCGGCATGATCAGCGACCGGGTCAGCGACCGCCGTTATCTGCTTCTGGCCTGTGCAACCATCGGGCTTGCCGGCACCATCTTCATGCCGCACTTCGCGCAGAACTGGCATCTGATGGCGGCGCTTCTGTTCGTCTGGGGCGGCGTCGTCGCGGCCATGTACACGATCGGCCTGGCCCATCTCGGCTCGCAGCTTTCCGGCCACGACCTGGCCTCGGCCAACGCTGCCTTCGTGCTCTGCTACGGTGTCGGCATGGTGCTCGGCCCGCAGGCGATCGGCATCGGCATGGACCTTTTCGGCCCCTCCGGTTTCGGCTGGGCGCTCGGCTTGTTCTTCGCCTTCTATATCGCGCTGGTCGGCGCCAGGCTCATCCGAAAAATCCTGTAGAAAGACCCGATCGATGCCTCAGGTGGCGCAAGGCTGCTGACATAACCGTGTCAGCAGCACCTGGGTAGATTGTCAGCAACACGCCACGAAATTGAGGATGCCGCCATGATCGACTCCGGGTTTGAAACGAAATCGCTGCGGATGGAATTGCTGCTGCTTGTGACCTTCCAGGCGCCGGCTTCCGATGTCGACCGTATCATGGAAGCGGTGGTCGCGATCGCCCCGCTCACCATGGGCAAATACGACAGCAATGCCTACCAGTCGGCGCACGGCATCGAGCGCTACCGGGCGCTCGAAGGTGCTGCTGCCGGCGCCGAGACCGAATTGCGCCGACGGCATGGCACGGTGGAAGTGTCGTTCGAACTGCCCGACGACCAGGCGTTGGCCGCCCGCATCGTCGAGGCGATCTTCCAGGTCCACACCTATCAGGAGCCGGTGATCCGCATCCAGCCGATCCTCGCCAGCCGCTCCAAGGGATTGGACGACCGCTCCAACCCGAACCGCTGGCGGAACACCACGGGAGACTGGAAGAAGACCGCCCCAGTTAAAGAAGATGCGTAGAATCGCAAGCGGCCGGATGAGGGGTGCTCCAGCTTGGCACTGGCGGCACTCTGTCCAACACCTCTCTTCCGTCTCGGCGCTACGCGCCGATCCACCTTCTCCAACAAGGGGAGAAGGAAGAGGTCGCCTCACAGGGTTGACTTTCCGGGCGCGTTGTTTATGTGTCGCGCCAAGTTTCCCGCGTCCGGGTGTTTTCCCGTGCTCCAGCGGCCAAGACTCCACGAACATAATGGACTGATACAATGGCCAAAGCCGCAAACATCAAGATCAAGCTTCTGTCGACCGCCGACACCGGTTTCTTCTACGTCACCAGCAAGAACAGCCGCACCAAGACCGACAAGCTGTCGTTCCGCAAATACGATCCGGTCGCCAAGAAGCACGTCGAGTTCAAGGAAACCAAGATCAAGTAATCTGCTTTCCTGCCTAGACAAAAACGCCGCCCCGTGGGCGGCTTTTTTGTTTTCAACGCTCGAAAAGTCCAGCATTTCCAATGCTTGGCGCAGAGACTTGATGTCATTTTGAGGTTTGGGGGCCGGCCGGCGTTTGGCAGCGGTACGAGGAGGCCACTATGTGCCAGCGCCGGCCGGCCGACCCCACGGACCCAGGAGATGCGGCGGACCTGAATCATGGGGTATTCTTCGGATCGATCCGGCGATCTACCCCGGCGCCGATCCCGTCATTGGCCTGCACATTTGCGCAACAGCCTGTGAAAATCAACAATTTCTTAACCAAGCCCCGGCGAATCGCTCGCGTTAAGGTAAATTCCTAACCCTGTCACATTGACAGGATAATCAGACTTTTACGCCGCCTTGGCGACGACCCGGTTGCGGCCGGCGCTCTTGGCTTCGTAGAGCGCGAGGTCGGCCCGCTTCATCAGCCCGGCAACCGAGTCGACACCCTTCAGCACCGACGACACGCCGACGCTGACGGTAACCTCGATCGTCTTGCCGTCCTGACCGACGGCAAACGGCATCTGGGCGATTTCGGCGCGAATCCGCTCCGCCACCTTTTCGGCGACGGCGCCGTCCGTGTCCGGCATCACCACGACGAACTCCTCGCCACCGAAGCGGCAGGCGAGATCGATGCCGCGCACATTCTTGCGCAGCCGCCGCGCGAATTCGCGCAGCACCTCGTCGCCGCCGTCATGGCCATGCGTGTCGTTGACGGTCTTGAAGCGGTCGAGATCGGTGATCATAACCGACAGCGGCCGCCGCCGCGCCACGGCGCGGTCGAACAGTGTCTGCAGATGGCTGTCGAGGTAACGGCGATTGTGCAATCCCGTCAGCGGGTCGGTCACCGCCATCTCGATGGTCTGGGTGACGCTGGCGCGCAACTGGTCGTTGTAGCGCTTGCGGCGCACCTGCGTGCGCAGCCGCGCGGTCAATTCATGCTGGTCGATCGGACGCATCAGATAATCGTTGATGCCAAGCTCGAGGCCGCGGACGATGCGTCCCTCCTCACCCTGCTCCGCCAGAAGGATGATCGGCACGAAACGGGTGCGATCGAGCGAACGCAGTTGCGAGCAGAGCCTGAGCGGATCGAAATCGGCAAAACCCGTCGAGATCATCACGCATTCATAGGGCGTCTCGGCGGCCTGGAAGAAGCCCGCATGCGGATCGGTGGCGATGTCGAGGTCGGCGCTGCTGCGCAGCATCTTCTGGACGCGCTCAATGGAGGATTTGCGCTCGTCGATCAGCAGAACCTTCGGCGTGGTGTCCGCGGACGCGAAGTTGCGGCTCAACAGCTCCTCAATGCCGATATTGCGCGTGGTCGAGGCGCGCAGGCGCAGCTCATCGGTCAAAGTCTTCAGCCGGACCAGGCTTTTGACGCGGGTCATCAATTGCAGATCGTTGACCGGCTTGGTCAGAAAATCGTCCGCACCGGCCTCGAGGCCGCGCACCCGGTCCGAAACCTGGTCGAGCGCGGTGATCATGACAACCGGGATGTGCGACGTCGCCGGATCGCTCTTCAGCCGGCGGCAGACTTCGAACCCGTCCATGTCAGGCATCATCACGTCGAGCAATACGACATCGACCTTGCCGTTTTCACAGGTCTCGATCGCGTCCGGCCCGTTGGTGGCGGTCAGCACCTCGAAATATTCGGCAAGCAGCCGGACCTCGAGCAGCCTGACATTGGCAGGGATGTCGTCGACGACGAGGATCCGTGCAGTCATCTCATAATGCTCCGGCTCGGCTGGAAGGGCGCATCAGGCGTCGCCCAGGTAGGATTTGATGGTTTCGATGAAACGCGGCACCGAGATCGGCTTGGAAATATAGGCTTCGCAGCCACCCTGGCGGATACGCTCCTCATCGCCTTTCATCGCAAATGCGGTGACGGCAATGACCGGGATAACATGGAGGTCGTCGTCCTCCTTCAGCCATTTGGTCACTTCCAGCCCCGACACTTCGGGCAGCTGGATGTCCATCAAAATGAGGTCCGGCTTGTGCAGTCGCGCCAGATCCAGCGCTTCCAGACCGTTGCGCGTGCGTACCGTCTCGTAACCGCTCGCTTCAATGAGGTCGCGAAAGAGCTTCATGTTGAGCTCGTTGTCCTCGACGATCATGACCTTCTTAGGCATCAAATTCCCGTCCCGGCCTGCCTTCCGCTCGAAGGATGCCGCCATGCGCCCTCGCCGGTACGCACCAAACCCTGCTCAACTCTACCGCGAGATAATTGACGAAACGGAAACCGGCTGCCGGAAAAGCTTCGGATTTCACCGCGAACTCCGCATTGCAGAGACAGATGGCTTGCCGCAGGCGACGCTTGCGATTACTGCCAAAAACAGACTCATTCAACCCACAAGAAGGTAGTGATGGCAAACCCAGGGTCAATGCGCGAGGAAGCGGAAACCATTGCCGTGAAGGCATTGGGCTTCGTCGCCGCCGATCCGGAACTTCTGCCCCGCTTCCTGGCGATCACCGGCATCGAGGCGCATTCGATCCGCCAGGCCGCCGGCGAGCCGGGATTCCTGGCCGGCGTGCTGCAGTTCATCCTCGCCCACGAGCCGACGCTCATGCGGTTCGCGGCGGAAACCGGCACGCCGCCGGCTTCCGTCGGCAAGGCGCTGCGGGCGCTGCCGCTTGGCGACGACGACCATGAGCATTCGATATAAGCGACGATCGGATCGCGAAAACGTCTACGGCGTCGCTTCTTCTTCGCCGTCGTCGCCTTCATCATTCGCAACCGGATCGGCCGGCTTCACCATGACACCATTGACGGTGACCGAACCGTCCGGCTTGCCGTTGACGACCCATTCGATGCGGCCGTCCGGCAGCGTCTTGCCGAATCCCTTGATCGCAAGCGCCACCGGCACATATTGCGCGGCTTCCGGCTCCGACTTCGCTGCCGCCTGCAGGCTTTCCACGATCCTGTCATAGCCTGCGATATCGATGGTCACATTGGCCTCCGGCTTCATGCCGGCGAACGTCATCTCGCCTTCCATCGCGATTTCCATATCGCCGTTTTTCACCGTGCTGTGGCCGATGACAAATTTCGGCATCTTGGCCATGAAATCATCGGTCAAGGTGTCGCCGAAGTCGGCCGGCAGCGGTGGATTCTTGTTCAGATCAAAGGCTTCGATCGCCTTCTTCGCCATGCTGTCGAGATCGATATTGGCGCCGCCGAAACTCAGATTGACATCGGTCGGCAGCAGCGCCGTGCTCCAGGCGGGCGCGAGATTGTCAGGGATCTTCAGTCCCGCGGCCCTGATCGAGTAGTTGATTGCTCCGTTCTGGGCGATGCCGTCGGTCCCGAAGCCTGTGTCCAGCTCAGTCGCCCCGAAAAGCCCGACCGGGCTTTCGACGGTGAGATCCTTGAACCCGTAGGTTCCGTCGAGCCGCTCCCACAGCGGCAGCGCGGCGAGCAGGAGCGATTTGAGCTGCGCCTGGTTGGCCTTCAGTCTGGCCTCGTCTTCATTGGCGACGGCAAATGCCAGCAGATCGAGAAGCGGCCTGGTCCGCACGCCTTTGCCGGTCGCGTTCACCGACAGGTTTGGCGATTTGATCGTGAGCGGGAATTTCAGCCCGCTCTTGGGATCGTCAAAGTCGAGCGCCTCGGCGAAATCGGCGAGCGTCTGCGTCGCGGTGAAATCGACGCCGCCATTCGCAGCTTTGCTTGCGTTCATGGTGGCCGTACCGGCGCCGGTGCTCACCTTGGCGCGCTGCACGGCGTCCCGGGAATTCATCGTCATCCCGGCAATCGACTGTGTGGCGCTGGTGAAAGCCGCCAGTTCGGGATCGTAGACGCCGGAAAACTTGCCGTCTGTAATCGAGAACTGCATGCTCTGCGGGCCCTCTGGCCCCTTGAACTCGAAGGACCCGCTTTGCGACACGTCCGCCGAGACGCTCCATGTCCCGTTGCTGCCCGGCTTGACGAGCAATGCGTAGGGGCTGAAGTCGAACTTGAAGGAATTCTGCGCCGCCAGCAGGTCGACGACAGGTTTGAAGTCGACGGCGAGTTTATAGGCGTCGCCTTCCACCGAAACCTTCAGGAAGCCGCTGTCGATCGCCTTGCTGCCGAAATAGCGGGACAGATTTTCGGAGAGCTGCTTGGCACCCTCGCCGTCGACGGTCTGGCCGAAGGCAGGCGCGCTGAGCGCGAGGACAAAGACGGCCGGCAGAACACGATTCACGCAGAATCTCCGTTGCTGTTTCTGTGGTAAAAACTCCAGCCGCAACCGTAATCAGAAACCGTCGGGGTGCAATCCCCTCGTTGGGGCTGGAAGCCGGTCTATAACCAGCCTTCGCCCTCCGCGCTATCCTCCGGCATCGACAGTGGAGCTTCAGGTCGCCTTCTTCGACGTGACGAGGCAAGCGGCGCTGGCATTGAGCAGGCCCCAGCCGAAGACGTCGTCCTTGCCCGGCGCGCCGAGATCTTCCGCCGACTTGCCGAGCGCGTCTTGAATGTCGGCTGCGGTGGCGTTGCCGTTTGCAGATTTCATCAAGGCAGCGGCTGCGGTGACGAAGGGCGCGGCGAAGGAGGTGCCGGTCTTCGGCCGTGCGCCGCTGACCGACGCGGCCGTCCACACTTGGACGCCGGGAGCGGCCAGGTCGATATGCTCGCCGCGGCCGGCGCGCCTGTAGGGGCGTTTCATGCGGTCGACCGCCGTCACCGCGATCACTTCAGCATAGGCCGCCGGATAGGCAGGCCCGGCTTTTGGGCCGCCATTGCCGGCGGCGGCGACGATCACCATGCCGCGTTCGGAGAGTCTTCGGACAACCTGCTCGAGAAGCGCATTCGCAGGACCCGACAGGCTCATATTCGTCACCTGCACGCCGCGCGCCGAAAGAAGGTCGAGCGCGCGAAGCAGATCGTAGGCGTCCGAGCGGTCATCCTGGCGATCGCCCCGATGAAACGCATCGACCGCGATGAGCCTGGCGTGCGGCAGCAGGCCGGGAGTACGGCTGTCGGCGCCGCCGACAAGCAGGGCCGCGACGGCGGTGCCGTGCTGGCGGCCGGACTCGGGAACGCCGTCGTCCGACAGGCGAAGAACTTCGACCCGGCCTTTCGAGAAGGCGTCATGCGCAGGATTGATCGCGGTGTCGATAAGGCCGATCGTGACATTGCCACCGCAGCCGGCTGGCAGTCCGCTACCGGCCGGCCAGCCGATCAAGCCCGCGGCGGCGCAGTGCGGCCCGGCACATTCAGCTTCCTGTCCGGGCCGGTAGTAATGCACGAAATCTGCCGTCGACTGCGGAGCGGCATCAATGACAAGATCGCGCGCAGCCTCCAGCGGCATGTTGGGTGGAATGCGCAGCCGAATCAGCTCCGATCCAAGAAGCTGAATGTCGGCACGGTCCAGTACGGTGAAGCCGGTTGCCTGAAGCCGACCGATCTCAGCCGAATTCAGCCCGGTCGCCACGATCTGGTCCGGTACCCGAGACGGCAAAGGGGCGGCTGGCCGTTGCGCGCGCCTGCCGCTGCGCCTTGGCGGGCGCGGAAGAAACCGATCCGTCAGCGCGCGAAACAGGTTCGGGCCGGTCGATCGGCTGGACGTCGTTCGCGACCCACCGGGCGAAGCGCCGGACCGACCGCCGTCATCACCACCGCCATCGTCACCGCCACCGTCGTCATCGGCCAACGCCGATCTTGGTCCGAACTCGCCGAGCGCCAGCTGGCCGCCCGGCGGCTGAGGATCGACGAGCAATGCGACGGCGACCCAGAAAAGCAGCAGGGCTTTTGGTCTCAACCAGGAGGTGGTGCGCATGGTCTCCCTCACATTTCCGGCCGTCGCCGATTTTCAACGTCGCGAGGCTAGCGGAGCTGTCCGGCAATAAGCTAGCCTTGCGAGGAACGGGCGCGGGGCCGCTTTATTCCAGAACCTGGAGCAACATGCCGGAACAAGCCGACCGCGTCCAAGATCAGCTTGTCGCTTTTCTGCCGAATCTGCGCCGGTTCGCGATTGCGCTGTGCCGGTCCCGCGACATCGCGGACGATCTTGTCCAGCGCGCCTGCGAACGGGCGCTCGCCAACGAGCAGCGTTTCGAGCCAGGGACGCGCTTCGACGCGTGGATGTTCAAGATTCTGAGAAATCTGTGGATCGACGACATCCGCAAGCGCAAGGTCGCCGGCCCGCAGGACGATATCGACGAGCGCCATGACATCGCCGGCGTTTCCGGTGAGCGCGAGATGGAGGCGCGGCTGGCGCTGAACAGCGTGGCGCAAGCCATAGGCGAGCTCGCCGCCGACCAGCGCGACGTGCTGCTTCTGGTCTGCGTCGAAGAGCTTTCCTACAAGGAGGCCGCGGAAGTCCTTGCCGTGCCGATCGGGACGGTGATGAGCAGGCTGGCCCGAGCGAGGAGGAATCTGGCGGAGGCGGCTGGAATATCTTCGGCGCCCACCCGTTCTCCGGTCACAAAAGGGGCTGCAAAATGACCGAAGAAACTTTTTCGGACGAAATCCTGATGCGGTTCGCCGACGGTGAGCTTGATCCGGACATGGTCGCCAGGATCGAGCAGGCGATGGAAACGGACGACCGTCTGGTTGCCAGGATTGCTGTGTTCATCGAAACCAGAGCGCAGGCGCAGGCCGCGCTGAAGCCGCTGCTCGACGAGCCGATTCCCGAAAAACTTGTCGCGGCCGTCGAGCAGATGATCGAGGCCAGGCGTGCCGGCGAGAAAGCGGCGACGGCATCGATATTGCCCTTCGGCAGCAGGCGCTTGGCAGGGCCTGCTTCGAGGTCTCGATGGATGCTGCCAATTGCCGCCTCTCTCGCGGCGGCAATTGGCGGCGGGCTCGCCGGCTATTGGGCAGCAGGCAGCAACGAACGCACGCAGGGCGGCTTGTGGGTTGCCGGCGTCATCAGGCCGGGCCTGGCCCAAGCCCTTGAAACGGTCGAGTCCGGCAAGGAAATCAAGCTCGCCGGGATCAGCGACCGGTTCCGGGCCATCGCTACGTTCCGTAGCGATTCGCAGGATTTGTGCCGCGAATTCGAAGTCGACTCGCAGGACCGCTCCACGGTGATGTCGGTCGCCTGCCGTTCCGGCGACGAATGGCGCGTCAGCTTCGCGGTCGTGGCGCCGGGCGACGCCGGAGGCTATGCCCCGGCCTCGTCGACCGAAGCCCTCGACGCCTATCTTTCGGCGATTGAAGCAGGCGCTCCGATGCCAGCCGAGGAGGAAGTCAAGGCGCTGGACGAGATCCGTCAGAAGGACCGGAAATGAAACTGCGACGGCCCGGCCCGCTCTGACCCGGCTTGCTCTGGCCCGGCTTGCTCTGAAATGGAATCCAACTTTCTTTGAATGGAATAAAGCCGGCGATCGCCCGTTACTCCGCCGGGCCGCAACTGCCGGTCCAGTCTGAAACAAGGAGTAACTACCATGACAAGACACTGGAAGCTCAAGTCGACTCTGGTCGCAGGAATGGCAGCGCTCGCGAGCACCACGGCGCAGGCGAAGGAGTCTCCCGCGGGGGCGCCGGAAACCGAGCGTCCGCCGGCGGCAATGTCCAGCCAAAGCGACGGCTCCTTCATCGTCGCTGGCAACAGCTCTTCAAATTCGAGCTCCAATTCGTCGTCCAACGGTTCGTCGAATTCCAGCTCTAATTCGTCGAGCAATTCGAATTCGAACTCGTCTTCGAACTCCAGCTCCAATTCCTCGAGCAACTCGAATTCGAACTCATCGTCGAACAGTTCCTCCAACTCGAACTCGAACGGTTCGGATCGCGGGTGGTCGCGCAACTGGCGGCGTTGACGCGGGCCGGGCGATAGAGCGGCGGCGCGCTTCGACTTGTGTCCGCCGCTCTAAAACAATCCACAGACAAACGGGGGCCGGCCGGCCCCCGTTTCGCATTCGCTGGCGATTGGCATGGGCCACCACGAGTTCGTAATCTTAGGGTGGAGCAAGGAGCGAAGCGACGCGGTGCAGACCCTGGGATCCATTCCGTTACCTTGGAGCGCTGCTGCGGTGCAGAACCTTTGATCGCCGAGGGACAGCGCCCCCCTCTGTCCTGCCGGACATCTCCCCCACAAGGAGGGAGATTGGCCTTCATCACTGATTTCGCCAATCACAAACCTTGCAAAAAGGACGCTGTCCGCGAAGCTGCCAATCTCCCCCCAAGTGGGGGAGATGTCCGGCAGGACAGAGGGGGCGCGAAGGATCGCTACAGAGCGCTTTTATTCTGAGCGGCGGTGCGCTTCGACTTGAAAATCAGCCGCGCTTGGCAATCCACAAGGAAACGGGGCCCAGCGGCCCCGTTTTCGTATTCTTCTCCGGGAAAAGCCTAGCGGGCCGCGCGGGCCCATTTGCGATACCAGCCTTCGCTGGCAATCGTGTTGCGGTAGACCGTTTCGCGCTCTGTCGCCTCGGCTCCGGTCTCCGACTGGATTTCGGCCTTGAGCGCCGAATCTTCGCGGCGAAACGGTATGACCTGGACCAGCGGCGTTCCCTTTTCGATGACATAGAGGCCATCCGGCGCCGTCGCAAAGAACGGAAAATGGATGTGGGCTGCATAGGTGTCGGTATCGACGATGCCGGCGACGCATTCGAAAGCCTGAGCCGGCCGATTGAGCGGCGGCAGGAACAGACAACTCCAGCCCGGCGGGGTACGGATCGACCAGTAATTGTGAAACTTGCATGGCGGTGCCGGTTCCTTCGGATTGCCGGCGACCTGATGGGCGCCATGATTGCTCACCATCACCCTGTCGAACTCCCAGCCGGCATCGACGGCGCTGCCGCCATCCTTGATCTCAAGGCGGACGGTCGCCGCGAGCGGCAGGATCCAGCCGGTTGTCATCGCGTCGAGAAACGGCATGCAGCGCTTGACGGTCAGGCCATTGTTGGTGGCCGAGGCTTGCTGCGCATCGACCGGCGGCAGTTTGCGGAACCAATCCGGCAGGACCGTCTTGGCCGCCACTGGCGGCGCGATGACGCCATGATCTTCCGGCCGACAGGAAAACCGGATCGAGCGAGAGGTCTTCTGGGAAGTCTGGAAAAAATGAAACATCGATGGCCTCCATGGAAAAATCCGAGGAGGAACGGGCCGTAGCCGGATTTATTCCCGGGTGGGCGTCTGATATGCAGGCCGACGACGATAGTTCGGTCGCCGCGGCGCGCACAGCAGCATTGTCTAAAGCACCAATCGCATCAGCGGCCGGCCTGCCTTGCGCTCGACCAGCCTCTCGAAGCCGGCTTTCTCGAAGACCCGCGACGAGCCGACGAACAGCCCGATCGAACGCGAATCTTTCGACAGGTCGATCGGACATGCCTCGACCAGCCGCGCGCCATTCTGGCGAGCAAATTCGATGCCGCCTTCGACCAGCCGGTGCGTCACGCCCCGGCCGCGCGCCTTGACGCGGATGAAGAAGCAGGAAATCGCCCAGACGCCCGGATCGGTGGCGTCGGCGGGATCGACCGGCGCCGACCCCCTGCCCTTGTTGTTCCATTCGGGCACGTCGGCGCGCGGGCCGATCTGCATCCAGCCGACCGCCTTGCCATCCTCGAACGCCAGCACGCCCGGTGGCGGCCCGGCTTCGATCCGCGCCTTGATGTGGTCCTTGTTGCGTTCCCGGTTGCCGGCGCGGCGCGCTGCCGGCGACAGCCGGAAATGTGTGCACCAACAGCCGTAGCAGGCACCCTGCTTACCGAAAAGATCTTCAAAATCCGCCCAAAGCTCGGGCACCAGCGGCGCTATGGTCGTATTCACGAACTCTCTCCCGGCCCACCGCCTTGTCGTGGCGTCCGTCCTGACGTACCATTGCTTTTGTTCTCTTTATGTTCGCAGCGATGGCGGTTCCTGTCAACAATCCCGATCACGGTTTTTGCCGCGACTGCCTGACCTTTCAGCGCGGTGAGGCACGGCGCTGTGAGCGCTGCGGCAGTCCACGGCTGGCCCGCCATCCGGAGCTCTATCGGCTGCATCTCGCCCATATCGATTGCGACGCGTTTTATGCGGCGGTCGAAAAGCGCGACAACCCGGCGCTGAAGGACCGGCCGTTGATCATCGGCGGCGGCAAGCGCGGCGTCGTCTCCACCGCTTGCTACATCGCCCGCGTCCACGGGGTGCGCTCGGCGATGCCGATGTTCAAGGCGCTCGAAGCCTGTCCGGAAGCGGTCGTCATCCCGCCGGACATGGAAAAATATGGTCGCGTCGGCCGCGAGGTGCGCGCCATGATGCAGGCGCTGACGCCGCTGGTCGAGCCGATCTCCATCGACGAAGCGTTTCTGGACCTTGCCGGCACCGAGCGCCTGCATGGCTTGCCGCCGGCGGTGGTGCTGGCGCGCTTCGCGTTGGGTGTGGAGAAAGAGATCGGCATCACCGTTTCATCAGGCCTTTCCTACTGCAAGTTCCTGGCCAAGGTGGCGTCGGACTTTCGCAAGCCGCGCGGCTATTCGGTGATCGGCGAGGCCGAGGTGACCGGCTTTCTGGCCGAGCAGCCGGTGACGCTGATCTGGGGGGTGGGAAAAGCCTTCGCCGCCACGCTTGAGCGCGACGGCATCCGCACCATCGGCCAGTTGCAGCGCATGGAGCGCGGCGACCTGATGCGCCGCTACGGCGTGATGGGCGACCGGCTCTACCATCTTTCACGCGGCGAGGACGACCGCCGCGTGCACCCCGACCAGGATGCGAAAAGCGTCTCGGCGGAGACCACTTTCGACACCGACATCGCCTCCCCCGAGGAACTGGTTTCGGTGCTGAGAGCGCTGTCGGAAAAAGTCTCGGGGCGGCTGAAGAAATCCGGCATTGCCGGGCGCACCGTCGTGCTGAAGCTGAAGACGCAGGATTTCAAGACCCGCACGCGCAACCGGCAGCTCGGCGACCCGACACGGCTGGCCGACCGCATTTTCTCGACCGGGCTCGAGCTGCTGCGCAAGGAGGCGGACGGCACCAGATACCGGCTGCTCGGCATCGGCGTCAGCGACCTCTCGAAGGACGAAAAGGCCGATCCGCCCGACCTCGTCGATATCCAGTCGCGCAAGCGTGCCATGGCCGAAGGCGCGATCGACACGCTGCGCGGCAAGTTCGGCCGCAAGGCGGTGGAGACCGGCTACACCTTCGGCAAGGGCCGCAATGCCCACCCGCCCGAGCCGATCGAGGACTAGTTTTAGTTTAAGCATGACCCCGAACCGAAGGTCCGCGCAAGCGAAAAGCGGTTTTCCGAAAGATCACGCGCAAACAAAAAGGTAAAGTAAATCAGGCCGCTTCAGATGCGTCGCAAATCGATCCGGCTGGTCGTCACGCGCTCGCCGGTTTTTGGGTCGACGTCGATAACGGTCAGCCGCATGCCGTCCTCGCCGTTTTTCTCGACGGTCATTTGCGCGGTACGATCGCCGTTGACCTTCTTCGCCCAGCGGATGCCGAGATTGATCGCATTGCCCGAGCGCTTGCCGCTGAGCTGCGCCGGCCCGGTGCGGGATCCGACATAGGTGCCGGTGTACTTCGTCCCGCTGGACTTCAGGTCGGCACTGATGGCGCGCGTCACCACGACGAGACCGCGGCAGGTGCCGTCCAGCGACAGTGAACTCGATGTCGCGTCGGAATTGAAGCGGCAGGAGACGTTCACCGTCGGCGCCTCGGTGGTTACCTTGACGGTGCCCTTGCCGGCAAAATTCCCCTCGAACGAGCGAAGAAAATCGGCCTCGTCGGCATGAGCCGCGCCGGCGGCAGCCGTCAGGCAGCCGGCCAGTGCAAATCGTGCACATGATTTCATTGGATCTCTCCCCTTGAACTGGCTGTTGGACCAACGTTCGCCGTGACGGCAAGTTCCGCCCTCAACATGACCGTTTTGCAACGCGCCGCTCTGGCCCAGCCGAATGCGTCGACTAGCGGTTGCGGTGAAAGTCCCGACTTGCGACATAGCGCGCATGGCACCCTCGCCCTCGATCCCCAAGGCTGCGTTCTGGATGGCGCTGTCGATCGCATCGTTTCTGACGATGTCGGTCGCCGGCCGCGCCACGACGGCCGAGCTCAATGTATTCCAGGTGCTGGAGCTGCGATCGGTGATCGGCCTGTTCATCCTCCTGCCGCTGGTGATGATGTCAGGCGGTTTTGCGGCGATGCGCAGCAAACGCCCCACCGCCCATATCGCCCGCAACGTCGTCCATTTTGTCGGCCAGGCGGCATGGCTCTACGCCTTGACATTGATCCCGCTGGCCGTGCTGATCTCCATCGAATTCACGACGCCGATCTGGACGGCCATTCTGGCGGTCGGCTTTCTTGGTGAAAGACTAAGCCGGCCCAGACTTGCAGCGATCGTGCTCGGGCTGATCGGTGTGCTGGTCATCGTCCGTCCGGGCGTCGGCTCCGTCGATCCGGGACATGTTGTCGTGCTGGGTGCCGCGGTCTGCTTCGGCATATCCGTGGTCCTGGTCAAATCGCTGACGCGGACGGACAGCGTCGTGTCCATCATCTTCTGGATGCTGGTCATCCAGTCCGTGCTCGGCCTTGTCCCGGCGCTCTACGAATGGCGCAACCCGCCGCTCGAACTGTGGCCGTGGATCCTGCTGATCGCCTTCACCGGCATGTCGTCGCATTTCTGCATGGCGCGTGCACTCGCCTATGCCGACGCCACCGTCATCTCGCCGATGGACTTTTTGCGCGTTCCGCTGTCGGCGCTGATCGGCTGGCTGCTGTATCAGGAGCAGATCGACGCCTTCACCGCCGGGGGCGCCTTGCTGATCCTGCTGGGCAATCTGCTTAATCTGCAGAAAAAGGCGACCAAACCAGCGGAAGTGGCAGCGTCTTAGCATTTTGCAGCCAAACGGCTTCGTTTGGCGTCCGACAAAATGCGTTAAAGCAAAGAGCTACCGCGCGGTTTTGTTTCCACAAAACCGCGCTTAGCCTCGCATTTCAGTCGCCTTCGTCGGGTATGTTGAGGAGATGCCCGCAGGCCTTGCAGTGGACGGCGTCGGCTTCATGCCGCTGAAGGCCACATTGCGGGCACGGGAAGAAGACCTTGTTGGGACGGAAGAGCGCCTGTGCCAGCCTGACGAACAGCGATATGCCGATGATCATGGTAACGATCGCGGTGAGCTTGCCGGCTATCCCCGGCAGGACGATGTCGCCGAAGCCGGTCGTGGTCACCGTGGCGACGGTGAAATACAGCGCATCGACATAGCCTTCGAGACCGGCCCCGGTGCGGAAGAAGAAGGTGTAGACGAAACCGGTGACGACAAACAGGAATGTCAGGAGATTGATGACTGCATGGCTTGCCTCGCGCCATTTTTTGAGGCCGCGCATCTCGAAAAACCGCCACAGCGCGCCGCTGCGCGACAGCGACCACAGCCGCAATATGCGCAGGAATCCCAAATTGGCCAGCGCCGAAGGCATCAGCAGCGTCAGCAGGATGAAGCCGTCGACCCACGACGTCGGCTGCTTCATCAGGCGCAGCATGTCGTTTGACGCCAGCAGCCGGGCAATCATGTCGGCGGCGACAAGCGCTGCCACTGAATAATCGAGCCAGAGGAACGAGGACGATTCCTGGATCACCGGTGTGGCGATGAAGAAGGCGATGATGGCAAGGTCGATGATAATAGCCGCCAGCTGAAACCGGAAAGCCGCAGGCGTGCGCCCGTGATAGAGTTTGCGCAGCGTGTCGCGCAGCCGCGTCAAGGCTGAAAAATCCTGCACTCCGTCCCTTTTCGGCGTCTTCATGACGACTGCGATAACGCTCGCTGCGACAGCCGTCCAGTGGGCAGAGCAGAGGCAAGCCGCTGTGGCTTGAGAACATCCGGAGCGTTCCAGACCCGGAAAGCAATCAGACCGGTTCCGCCTCGATGATGCTGATGCGAGGTCCGGCTTCAACGATATTGGCGACCCGAAAATCCGACGCCGCAAGCAGCAACCTGAATTCTTCCGCCGTGCGCTCCTGCCCGCCCGGCATGACCAGCATGTTCAGATCGCCGAATTTTGCGACGGCGCCTTCATTGGGCGGCGCCAGAATGCTCTCGAGCACCAGCAGTTTGCCTTCTGGACGAATCGCCCGGCGGCAGCTTTTCAGGATCCGGATGTTTGTGTCGTCGTCCCAGTCATGCAGGATCCATTTAAGCACAATAGCATCGGCTCCTTCGGGCACCGAGACGAAGAAATCGCCGGCGACGATGTCGCAGCGATCGGCCACAGCCGCGGCGTCGAAGACCGGGTCGGCCTTCGCCACGACCTGCGGCTGATCGAATAGAATGCCGCGCTGGCCGGGATTGCGGCGGAGGATTTCGGCAAGCAGCGCGCCCTGCCCGCCGCCTACATCCATAACGACGGAGAACTGCCGGAAGTCATAGGCCGCGAGCACCGCAGCGGCGACGCCACGCGACATGGCCGTCATCGCCCGGTCTAAAACGACGGACTCTTCCGGATGCTCCGCCCGGTATTCCCAAACGCCCTTGCCATAAGCGTGGCGAAAGGCGTTTTCGCCGGTGCTGACACTGTGCAGCAGATCGCTCCATGCCTGACGGAAATACGGCCGTCCGGCCAGAATTGCCCACGACGCGACCGAATGCTGAACGTCGGATCGCAACGCGCCGCCAACCGGGGTCAGCGAGAAGGACCGGTCTTTCGCTTCATGGAACACGCCGACGGACGCAAGGGCGCGCAGCAGCCGGTAGAGCGCCTGCGGATGGGTATTGGTCAGCACGGCCAGTTCGCCGCTGCTGCGTTTTCCGTTCTTGAGATGGTCTGCAATGCCCAGCGTGGCGGCGACGCATATCGCCTGAGATACCTGGAAGCCATTGACCATTTTCTGGAGTTCGGCAGCGGCATCCCGCTCATCCATGACGCACTCCCCCGGCCGCCAAAAGACCCAGGCCGCCGAGCCCACAATACCAGCGGCATCGTCACCGAGCAATGCGACCTGGCGGAATACGGTCGTTAGCTCACACCAACTCCACCTCCACCACGCCCGGCACCGCCCGCATGGCCGAGGCGATCTGTGGCGAGACGCGGTAACGGTTGGGCAGTTCGATCTCGACCTCGCCCTGCGCCTCGTCCTTGATGACGATAATGCTCACCAGGCTGTCGCCGCGCTGGGTAAGCTGCGATTGAATCGCCGACGCCGGCCGATCATCCCTGACAAAGATACGCAAGGCTTTTTGGATGCGGCTTGCCTCGTCCTCCAGCGACTGCACCGTCTGGATGCGCAGATTGACGCCTTCGGGCCTGTCCTCGGCCGAAACTGTGACCACCACCGAACGGCCGGGCTCGAGCAGGTCGCGATATTGCGCCAGACCTTCGGAAAACAGCACTGCTTCATACTGGCCCGACGTGTCGGAGAACTGCACGACGCCCATCCTGTTGCCGGTGCGCGTCTTGCGCTCCTGCTTGGTGGTGACGGTGCCGGCAAGCCGCCCGGCGGCAGCGCCGCGTTTGACGGCGCCCGAGAACTCGGCCCAGGTCTGCACCCGCATCTTCTGCAGCGCCGCCTTGTATTCGTCCAGCGGGTGCGCCGAGAGATAGAAGCCGACCACCTGGAATTCACGGTGCAGGCGGTCGGCGGCAAGCCACGGGTCGGTCGCCGGCAGGTTGAGCGCCTGCGACTGCGCGCCGAGCGAGGCGCCGAAAATGTCGTGCTGGCCCGACATTGCATTCTGCTGCGCAAGCGACGCCAGCCCCATCATCCGCTCGACGCCCGCCATCATCGCGGCGCGGTCGTGACCGAAGCAGTCGAGCGCGCCGGCCATGATCAGGCTTTCGAAGACGCGCTTGCCGACGATCTTCGGGTCGACCCTTTCGCAAAAATCGGCGAGGTTCTTGAACGGTTTTTCGCCGCGCATGGCGACGATATGCTCGACCGCCGCGTCGCCGACGCCCTTGAGCGCGGCCAGCGAATAGAAGATCCGGTTCTCGGCGACTTCGAAGGCGCGGAAGCTTGATATCACCGACGGCGCCACGACATCGATACCGAGGCGCAGCGCATCCTGGCGGAAATCAGCGAGTTTATCGGTGTTGCCCATGTCGAGCGTCATCGACGCGGCCAGGAATTCGACCGGGTAGTGCGCCTTCAGATAGGCCGTCTGGTAGGAGACGACCGCATAGGCGGCGGCATGCGACTTATTGAAACCATAGTCGGCGAACTTTGCCAGCAGGTCGAAGATGAAGTCGGCTTGCGGCTTGCCGACGCCGCGCTCGATCGCCCCCGAGACGAAGCGCTCGCGCTGCTTGTCCATCTCGGCGCGGATCTTCTTGCCCATGGCGCGGCGCAGCAGGTCGGCTTCGCCCAGCGAATAGCCGGCAAGCTCCTGCGCGATCTGCATCACCTGCTCCTGGTAGACGATGACGCCTTGCGTCTCCTTCACCAGATGGTCGATCTTCGGATGGATCGAAGCCATCTCCTCCTCGCCATGCTTTCTGGCGTTGTAGGTCGGGATGTTCTCCATCGGGCCCGGCCGGTAAAGCGCGACCAACGCAATGATGTCCTCGATGCAGTCGGGCCGCATGCCGATCAGCGCCTTGCGCATGCCGGCACTTTCCACCTGGAACACGCCGACCACTTCGCCGCGTGACAGCATGGCATAGGTGTCGGGGTCGTCGAGCGGAATATGGGCAAGATCGATCTCGATGCCGCGGCGGCGGATCAGCTTGACCGCGGTCTCCAGCACCGTCAGCGTCTTCAGGCCGAGGAAGTCGAACTTCACCAGGCCGGCCTGCTCGACATACTTCATGTTGAACTGGGTGACCGGCATGTCGGAGCGCGGGTCGCGGTACATCGGCACCAGCTCCCACAGCGGCCGGTCGCCGATGACGATGCCGGCGGCGTGCGTCGAGGCGTGGCGGTAGAGCCCTTCCAGCTTCTGCGCCATGTCGAGCAGCGTCTGCACGATCGGCTCGCGCTCCGCCTCCTCGGCAAAGCGCGGCTCGTTGGCGATGGCGTCGGCGAGCTTGACCGGATTGGCCGGGTTCGACGGCACCATTTTGCTGAGCTTGTCGACCTGGCCATAGGGCATCTGCAGCACGCGGCCGACATCGCGCAGCACCGCGCGGGCCTGCAGCGTGCCGAAGGTGATGATCTGGCCGACCTGGTCGCGTCCGTATTTCTGCTGGACGTAGCGGATGACCTCCTCGCGCCGGTCCTGGCAGAAATCGATGTCGAAGTCGGGCATCGACACGCGGTCGGGATTGAGGAAGCGCTCGAACAGCAGCGAGAAGCGCAGCGGATCGATGTCGGTGATCGTCGTCGAATAGGCGACCAGCGAGCCGGCGCCCGAACCGCGCCCCGGCCCGACCGGGATGCCTTGCGCCTTCGCCCATTTGATGAAGTCGGCGACGATCAGGAAATAGCCGGGGAACTTCATTTTCTCGATGATGCCGAGCTCGAATTCCAGCCTTTCGCGGTATTGCTCGACCGCGTAGCCAGGGGCTAGGCCGGGCGCGGCGAGCCGCGCCTCCAGCCCTTCATGCGCCTGTCTGGCAAGCTCCTGCGCCTCCGCCTTCACCGCCGCATCGGCGTCGGCGACATCGCCGCCGGCAAAGCGCGGCAGGATCGGGTTGCGGGTCTTGGGATAGTAGGAGCAGCGCAGCGCGATCTCGACGGTGTTGTCGATCGCCTCCGGCAGATCGGCGAACAGCCTCGCCATGTCGGCCTGGCTTCTCAGAAAATTGTCGGGCGACAGCCGCCGGCGGTTGTCGACGGCGACGACCGACCCTTCGGCGATGGCGATCAGCGCATCATGCGCCTCATAGTCGTCGCGCGAGGAGAAAAACGCCTCGTTGGTGGCGACCAGCGGCAAGTCATTGATATAGGCGAGGTCGACTGACGATTTCTCGATGGCCCGGTCATAACCGGAAACCCGTTCCAGCTCGACATAGAGCCGGTCGCCGAACAGCGCCTTGAGCGCCAGAAGCCGCGTCTCGGCGAGGTCGCGGCGGTCCTCTTTCAGCGCGTTGCCGATCGGGCCGCGCGGCCCGCCGCTGAGACAGATCAGGCCGTCGCAATGGCCTTGCAGCATCTCGGTCGTCAGATGCACGGCCTCGCCGGGCGGCGTTTCCAGATAGACCCGGCTGACCAGCCTGACCAGATTGCTGTAGCCAGCCTCGGTCGCCGCGATCAAAACCACGGGCCGCATTTCCGGGCCCTGCCGCCTGCGGTCGCGCTGGCTGTCGCCGGCTTCACCGGAAAAAGCGAGAGCGGTCTGGCAGCCGATGATCGGCTGAATACCCTCCTTCACCGCCTTTTGCGCAAATTCGAGTGCGCCGAACAGATTGTTGGTGTCGGTGACGGCAATCGCCGGTGCGTCATCTTTGACCGCATGGCCGACAACCGTGCCGAGTTGCAAAGCGCCTTCGAGCAGCGAATAGGCCGAATGAACGCGCAGATGAATGAACGGCCGCGCCGGCGCTTCCGGCCGCGATGCCTTCATAAAAGCCTCGCGCCGCAACGGATCGCGGGGAAGTGTCTCATTCGCCATTTTTTTATCGCCGTTTGAGAGGACTCAGTCGATGAGGATGTATTGTCCGGCACTGGACGATGCGAGTCCAGCGACAGGCCAATTGTCGATGCTGGCGCTGCCCCTCATCCGCCTGCCGGCACCTTCTCCCCTTATAGTGACGGGGCGAAGGGGCTGGCCGCAACCTCGGCTCGCTTTCTGCAACGCCGGAGATTGGCGAAATCCTGTGCGAAGGCGTCTTTCTCCCCGTCACTATACGGGGAGAAATGCCCGGCAGGGCAATGAGGGGCAGCGCCAACCAATGCGATTGCCTTGTATCCTCACGCAAATTCCATGATCACCGCGTCGACGGCGAGACTGTCGCCCGGTTTTGCCTTGAGTTTCGACACGGTGAGATCGCGCTCGGCGCGCAGCACGTTTTCCATCTTCATCGCCTCGACGACCGCCAGCGTCTCGCCGGCCTTGACCTCCTGCCCTTCGGCAACGGCGATCGACACGACAAGGCCGGGCATCGGGCAGAGCAGCATCTTCGAGGTGTCGGGCGCCACTTTTTCCGGCATCAGCCTTTCGAGTTCGGCGGTGCGCGGCAGCATGGCGCGTACGCTCACCGACATGCCTTTCCAGGCGACGCGAAGCCCGTTCAGCACCGGCCTGACCTGCGCGGCGATTCTTCGGTCGCCGACCGTGCCGCGCCAGATCAGGTCGCCCGGACGCCAGTCGGACGTGACCGTCAGCGCCGTGCCGCCGTCAATCGACAGACCAATCGCCAGCGGAATTGAGATCATGCCTTCGAGAACCGAGGCCGAAAGGTAATCCTTGCCGATCTTTACCACCCAGTCGCGTTTCAGCACACCCGAATGCGGCGCCAGCCGCCCGCCGAGCCGGTCGAGCCGGTCGCGGCGCAGCAGTTCGACCGCGGTGGCGATCGCTGCGAGCACGGCCGTTTCCTCGCTATCAGGCACGATCGGCGCGAAGCCGTCCGGATATTCCTCTGATATGAATGCGGTCGATATCCGCCCTTCCCGCCAGCGCGGATGCTGCATAAGTGCTGCCAGGAACGGCATGTTGTGCTCGATGCCGTCGACGACAAAACTGTCGAGCGCTTCGGACATGGCGTCTATCGCTGCGAGCCGCGTCGGCGCCCAGGTGCACAGCTTGGCGACCATCGGGTCATAGAACATCGAGATTTCCGAACCCTCGGCAACCCCGGTATCGTTGCGGATGACGATGTCGCCGAACTGTCCCTCTTGCGGCGGCCGGTATCTCGTCAGCCGGCCGATCGACGGCAGGAAATTGCGATACGGGTCCTCGGCGTAGAGCCGGCTTTCCACGGCCCAGCCGTTCAGCCTGACGTCGCTTTGCTTGATAGCGAGCTTTTCGCCGGCTGCTATACGGATCATCTGCTCGACCAGGTCAATGCCGGTGACGAGCTCGGTCACCGGGTGCTCGACCTGCAATCGTGTATTCATTTCAAGGAAATAGAAGTTCTTTTCACTATCGACGATGAACTCCACCGTGCCGGCGCTCTGGTAGTCGACCGCCCTGGCCAGCGCCACCGCCTGCTCGCCCATGGCTTTCCGGGTCCTGGCATCGAGGAAAGGGGAACGCGCCTCTTCGACGACCTTCTGGTTGCGGCGCTGGATCGAGCATTCGCGCTCGCCGAGATAAAGCGCATTTCCATGCGCGTCGGCCAGCACCTGGATTTCGATGTGGCGCGGATCGACCACGAACTTTTCGATGAAGACGCGGTCGTCACCGAACGAGCTTTTGGCCTCCGACCGCGCCCGATCGAACCCGTCGCGCACCTCGGCCTTGCTCCAGGCGATGCGCATGCCCTTGCCGCCGCCGCCGGCCGAGGCCTTGATCATCACGGGATAGCCGATCTCGCCGGCTATTTTCTCGGCATGACCGGCATTCTCGATGACGCCAAGCCAGCCGGGCACCGTGCTGACCTTGGCCGCATTGGCGAATTTCTTCGATTCGATCTTGTCGCCCATCGCCCTGATCGCTCCGGGTTTCGGGCCGATGAAGACGATGCCTTCGTTCTCCAGCGCTTCACAGAAGGAGGCGCGTTCGGACAAAAACCCGTAGCCGGGGTGCACGGCTTCAGCACCCGTCGCCTTGCAGGCGGCGATGATCTTCTCCGGCACCAGATAGCTTTGTGAGGCTGGCGAAGGCCCGATATGTACAGCCTCGTCGGCCATCTCGACATGCACGGCGTCACGATCGGCGTCCGAATAGACCGCGACGGTGGCGATGCCCATCTTGCGAGCCGTCTTGATGACGCGGCAGGCGATCTCGCCACGATTGGCGATCAGGATTTTTGTGAACATGCGGGTTTTATTCCCTCGGCTGCCTTTCTTTTATGGGCTTGGCCCGGCCGGTCAAGGCACGTAGGCGCATATCCGGGGTGCCGAGTCGCCTGGTGCCGACCAAAACCGGGCACCGAACTGTCAATTCGTCCCATAGTCCTGAACCTGCAGATACGCTAAAGCTCGCCTCGATTGCCGATTTGGCTTGAGAGGAGAGCCCCGATGAAAACCCGTGCCGCTGTCGCTGTCGCCGCCGGAAAGCCGCTGGAAATCCTGGAGGTCGACCTCGACGGCCCTCAGCCCGGCGAGGTGCTAGTCGAGATCAAGGCGACCGGCATCTGCCACACCGACGAATTTACGCTGTCGGGCGCCGATCCCGAAGGCATTTTTCCGGCGATCCTCGGCCATGAGGGCGCCGGAATCGTCGTCGATGTCGGCAAGGGCGTCACCTCGGTCAAGAAGGGTGACCACGTCATCCCGCTCTACACGCCGGAATGCCGGCAATGCCCGTCCTGCCTGTCCAGAAAGACCAATCTGTGCACCGCGATCCGCGCCACGCAGGGGCAAGGGCTGATGCCGGACGGCTCGTCGCGCTTCTCGATCGGCAAGGACAAGATCTTCCACTATATGGGCTGCTCGACCTTCTCCAACTTCACCGTGCTGCCCGAGATCGCGGTCGCCAAGGTCAATCCCGACGCGCCCTTCGACAAGATCTGCTATATCGGCTGCGGTGTCACCACAGGCATCGGCGCGGTGATCAACACAGCCAAGGTCGAGATCGGCGCCACGGCCGCCGTCTTCGGCCTCGGCGGCATCGGCCTCAACGTCATCCAGGGCCTGCGCCTGGCCGGCGCCGACATGATCATCGGCGTCGACCTGAACAACGACAAGAAGGAATGGGGCGAGAAATTCGGCATGACGCATTTCGTCAATCCGAAGGAGATCGACGGCGATATCGTGCCCTATCTCGTCAACATGACAAAACGCGGCGCCGACCAGATCGGCGGCGCCGACTATACGTTCGACTGCACCGGCAGCACCAAGGTGATGCGCCAGGCGCTTGAGGCATCGCACCGCGGCTGGGGCAAGTCGGTGGTTATCGGCGTTGCCGGCGCCGGTCAGGAGATCTCGACGCGGCCGTTCCAGTTGGTCACCGGACGCACCTGGATGGGCACCGCGTTCGGCGGCGCGCGCGGCCGCACCGACGTGCCGAAGATCGTCGACTGGTACATGGACGGCAAGATCGAGATCGACCCGATGATCACCCACACGCTGAAGTTGGAGGACATCAACAAGGGTTTTGATCTGATGCATGAGGGCAAGAGCATCAGGAGCGTGGTGGTTTACTAAGAAATCGCGACGTGGCCGGGAGGACGCAAGGCAATCGCTTAGGTTTGCGCTGCCCCTCATCTGCCTGCCGGCATCTTCTCCCCGTATAGTGACGGGGAGAAGGGGCTGATCGCAACGTCGGCACGCATTCTGCCTCGCTGAAGATTAGCGAAATCCTTTGCGACAGCCTTTCTCCCCGTCACTATACGGGGAGAAATGCCCGGCAGGGCAATGACGGGCAGCGCCTACCTTTGACCGCTCTGGCCAATGCCCGGCTTTCATACGCTTGGAACGAACCATGCCCGCACCCGCCATTTACGTCGATGCCGATGCCTGTCCGGTGAAGGCCGAGGTCGAGAAAGTCGCCGAGCGCCATGGCGTCGTCGTCACCTTTGTCTCCAATGGCGGCCTGCGTCCGTCGCGTGACCCGATGATCCGCAACGTCGTCGTGTCCAAGGGCGCCGACGCGGCGGACGATTGGATCGTCGACAATGCCAAGCCCAACGACATCGTGGTGACATCAGACATCCCGCTTGCAGCCCGCACGGTGGCGCTCGGCGCCTATGTGCTGGGGCCGACCGGACGCCCGTTCACGCCGGAAACGATCGGCATGGCGGTGGCGATGCGCGACCTCAAGCAGCATCTGCGCGAGACCGGCGAAAGCAAGGGCTACAACGCCAGTTTCGCGCCGCAGGACCGCTCGCGGTTTCTCGGCGAGCTCGACCGCATCTTGCGGCGTGCGCTGAAATCCGCCGCGCTGGGCTAGCGCTTGACCCCGAACCGGAGGTCAGCGCAGCAAAATCGGAATCGATCTTCGGCATCATGCGCACAGTCAAAAGTGCTATAATGTTCGAGCCCTAAAAGACGAGCGGCGGTAAGACGGACCGCCATCAGAGGCCGGGCCATGACGACCGAGACGCCCCTGAAGACACCACTGCACCGCCACATGCAGTTCGCGGTGTCGGCCTGCATCGGTGTAGTGGCACTAGCGATCCCGCTGGTCTTGCGCACTCCGTTGGCCTTTTCGATCGGCGCCAATGCGTTTTTCGCCGCCTACACCGTCATCGTCGTCGCCCAGATGCCGCTGCTCACCGGCCGCTTTTTGACCAAGAACGCGCGGGCCACCGACCAGCCGGTGCTAATCATCTTTGCGGTGACGCTGATTGTCGTCACCGTTGTCATCATCTCGCTGTTCCAATTGATCAATCGCGAGGGCAGCGCGCATCGTGTCGAACTCACCTTTGCGCTGCTGTCGATCCCGCTCGGCTGGTTCACCATCCACGCCATGACCGCGCTGCACTACGCACATGTTTACTGGGTCAACGACGAAGAGACCGATCCCGGCAGCAAATCGAAGCAGAAAAAGCCCGTCGGCGGCCTTTCGTTTCCCGGCAAGGAGGAGCCGGACGGCTGGGATTTTCTCTACGTCTCGGCCACCATCGGTATGACCTCACAGACCTCCGATACCGCGGTCTCGACCACGCAAATGCGTCGTATCGTGCTTTTGCATTCGATCGTGTCGTTCTTTATCAATACAGTGATCGTCGCTGCCGCGGTCAACCTCGCCGTCAGTTTCGGGAGCCGGTAGCACCGGGCAGGCTGTAATAATTCCGTGATCGGATGAAACATCGCTTTGGCCGGCGACGTATTGGGAGGAGAACGATCGGAAAGGCCGACTGAGCGGCCGGAAGGACGCGAAAAAATGCAATCGGTGGCCAGGAGCCAATCAACCGTCGGGCCAGATACTGCCGCGCCGAAGGATGCGACGCTGATCTACCGGCAGTCGCGCTGGACGCGGCTGACGCACTGGCTCTGGGCCATTTCGCTGTTCTTCATGCTGCTTTCCGGCCTGCAGATCTTCAACGCCCGCCCGCAGCTCTATATCGGCAAGGAATCGGGATTCGCCTATAACAACACCATCTTCGCCATCGGCGCCGAGAACACCGCAAACGGCCCGCGCGGCTACACCGAAATCTTCGGCAAGCGCTTCGACACAACCGGTGTGCTCGGCTGGTCGGGGCCGGCGGGTCGGGAGACGGCCCGCGCCTTCCCGTCCTGGGCGACGATCCCCTCCTACTACGACCTCGGCACGGCCCGCGTCGTCCATTTCTTCTTTGCCTGGATACTGACCACGACCCTGGTCGTGTGGCTGGTCGCCAGCCTGATCAACGGTCATCTGCGCCGCGATCTTGTCCCGCGCATCGCCGATCTCAGGCGCTTGCCGCGAGACATCGTCGATCATGCCAAATTCAAGTTTCACCAAACGCGCGAGTACAACACGCTGCAGAAGATGGCCTATGGCGGCGTGATGTTCGTGCTGCTGCCGTTGATGATCATCACCGGCCTTGCCATGTCGCCGAGCATGAACGCGGCGCTGCCGTTCCTCAACGATCTGCTTGGCGGCCGGCAGACGGCGCGGACCATTCATTTCATAGTAATGCTGCTGCTCGTCGCCTTCTTCATCATCCATATGCTGATGATCTTCGCCGCCGGCCCGATCAACGAGCTGCGTTCCATCATCACCGGTTGGTACCGAACCGATCCGCCGGAGCATGGCAGCAAGACGCCGCAGAGGAGTGCGTGAGATGGCAAAGTTTGTAATCAGCCGCAGAAAATTCCTGACCTCGGCAAGCCTCGGCGTCTCCGGCATCATGCTGTCGGGTTGCGATGCCTTCGACAGCCAGCTTCGTGTCGGCGAGGGCCTGCGCAGCTTCCTTGAAGGCGCCAACGGCCTGACCTGGCGCGCGCAACGCCTGCTCGCCGGCGATTCGCTTGCGCCGGAATTCACCGAAGCCGACATTCGCCAGCCGCAGCGGCCGAACGGCGTCACCGCGCCGGACGACGATGTCTACAAGGGCCTGCTCGCCAACAATTTCGCCGACTGGCGGCTCGAGGTTTCCGGCCTCGTCGAAAAGCCGCTGTCGCTGACCCGCGAGCAATTGATGAACATGCCGAGCCGCACCCAGATCACCCGCCACGACTGCGTCGAAGGCTGGAGTTGCATCGCCAAATGGACCGGCACGCCGCTGTCGCTGGTGCTGGACCAGGCGGTGGTCAAGCCGCAGGCACGCTATGTCATGTTCCATTGCCTCGACACGATCGACCGCAGCCTGTCCGGCGACATCAAATATTACGGCTCGATCGACCTGATCGATGCCCGTCACCCGCAGACGATCCTTGCCTATGGCCTGAACGGCAAGCCGCTGCCGGTCGAGAACGGTGCGCCGCTGCGCGTCCGCGTCGAGCGCCAGATCGGCTACAAGATGCCAAAGTATCTCCGCAAGATCGAACTGGTCGACAGTTTCGCCGCCATCGGCGGCGGCAGGGGCGGCTACTGGGAGGACAATGGCTACGACTGGTACGGCGGCATTTGATCGCAACGCTGTCGCTGGCAGGTGACAAGGTGTCGCCGACAGGCTATGGATGACGAGTCGAGGGCTCAAATTGAGTCCTACCTGTTTGCGGGAGAGAGCAGCGAGAGCTGCCGCCGAAGGGGAAATCGCCCGAAATCTCTCAGGCAAAAAGAACCGTAGACGGGAAAGACACTCTGGAAAGTCGGGGCTTTTTTCGCCCCGCGCCGAAGGTGTAAGCGCTGCCGACAGAGTTACGGGGCGCGAGTCTCTCAGGCTTCAGACAGAGGGGCACGGACTGGTCGCCATTCGCGGCCGATTGCGTGCGACTCTGGAGACGACATGACGGGCGACGACACCAAACACCTTCCCCTCGAAGACCTGCACGTGGCCGCCGGTGCGCGCTTTGGCGCGTTCGCCGGCTGGTCGATGCCGCTCACCTATCCGGCCGGCGTGATGAAGGAGCACCTTCATACCCGCGAACATGCCGGCCTGTTCGACATCTCACACATGAAGCTGCTCGAGATCAGTGGCTCGGGCGCTGAAGCACTGCTCAATCGTGCCTGCCCGTTCGACGCCAGCGCGCTTGAGATTTCCCAGTCCAAATACACGTTCTTTCTCAATGAAGCGGCCGGCATCATCGAGGATCTGATCGTCACCAGGCTCGGCCGGCAACGCTTCATGGTCGTCGCCAATGCCGGCAATGCTGAAGCCGACGAAAAACACCTTCGTGAGCTTGCCGACTTTGATGCCAAGGCGGATTTTGACGCCAAGATTGAAGCACTCGACCGCGTCTTCCTGGCAATCCAGGGTCCCGAAGCCTGGGCCGCCCTGTCGCGCGCCGGCATCGAAACCGGATCGCTGCTGTTCATGCACGGCTTCGAGCCGCGCGAAAACTGGTTCATGAGCCGCTCGGGCTATACCGGCGAGGACGGCTTCGAGGTCGGCCTGCCGGAAGCGGATGCGCGAAATCTCGTCGCCAAACTGCTCGAGGACGAACGAGTGATGTGGGTTGGGCTGGCCGCCCGCGACAGCCTGCGGCTCGAAGCAGGGCTGTGCCTGCACGGACTGGACATCACGCCTGAGATGGACCCGGCCAGCGCCGGGCTGATGTGGGCGATCCCGAAGGAGGTTCGCGCCTCTGGCGCTTTCATCGGCGCCGACGCCTTGCGTTCAATCCTGGAGCGCGGCCCGGCGCAGAAACGCGTCGGCCTGAAGCCGGAAGGCCGCCAGCCGGTGCGTCCCGGTGCTGCCCTTTTCGATGCCGACGGCAAACCCGCCGGCCACGTCACCTCCGGCGGCTTCGGCCCCTCGGCCGGCCATCCGGTCGCCATGGGCTACGTCCAGGCGTCGCTGGCCAAACCCGGCGCAAAACTCTTCGCCGACGTTCGCGGGACCAAAATCCCGATCGATATCAATCCCCTGCCCTTCACGCCGCATCGCTACCGCAAAGGATGAACTTCATGGCAAAGACCTATTTCACTGAAGATCACGAATGGCTCCGCGTCGAAGGCGGTATCGCCACCATCGGCATCACCGACTACGCGCAGGAACAGCTCGGCGATCTCGTCTTCGTCGAATTGCCGGAGCCAGGGAAAAAGCTGGCCAAGGGCGATACCGCCGTCGTGGTCGAATCGGTCAAGGCGGCATCGGACGTCTATGCGCCGGTCGACGGCGAGATCACCGAGGCCAACACCGCGCTTTCGTCTGATCCGTCCCTGGTCAATTCGGCGGCGGCCAGCGACGGCTGGCTGTGGAAGATGAAGCTGGCCGATGAAAGCCAACTCGAAGGTCTCCTGGATGAGGCCGCCTACAAAGCCCATATTGGTTGAGAGAGCAGGACCAGGAAAGATGACCGCAGCACCCTACTCCTTCTCGGCCCGCCATATCGGCCCCGGCCTCAATGATGTCAGAGCCATGCTGGCGACGATCGGCGTTCCGTCGGTCGAGACGCTGATCAGCCAGGCTGTGCCGAAATCGATCCGGCTCGACCGGCCGCTGGCCTTGCCGGCCCCGGCGAGCGAAGCCGAGGCGCTGGCCGAGCTGTCAGCGACAATGGCGAAAAATACAGTTTTGAAGAGCTTCATCGGCGCCGGCTATCACGGCGTCCACGTGCCGCCGGTCATCCAGCGCAACCTGTTCGAGAACCCGGCCTGGTATACGGCTTACACGCCCTACCAGGCCGAGATCAGCCAGGGCCGGCTCGAAATGCTGTTCAATTTCCAGACCTTGGTCACCGAACTGACCGGGCTGCCGGTCGCGTCGGCCTCGTTGCTCGACGAGGCGACGGCGGTGGCCGAAGCAGTCGGCATCGCGTTACGCCACCACCGCGATAAGCGGACCAAGGTGGCGCTGGCCGGCACGCCGCATCCGCAGACGCTTGACGTCGTGCGCACCCGCGCCGAGCCGCTCGGCATCGAGGTCGACGGTGACACGATCGACGACAACACAGCCGCTCTGCTGGTCTCCTGGCCCGATACGTTTGGCGTCTATGGCGACCACAGGGCGGCAATTGAGAAAGCTCGCGCCACCGGCGCGCTGGTCGTCTTCATTGCCGATCCGCTCGCCCTGACGCTGACCGACGCGCCGGCAGCGCTTGGCGCCGACATCGCCGTCGGCCCGATGCAGCGCTTCGGCGTGCCGATGGGCTTTGGCGGGCCGCATGCCGCTTATTGCGCCGTTTCCGACAGGCTGACGCGGCTGATGCCCGGCCGCCTGGTCGGCCAGTCCACCGACAGCAAGGGCCGGCCCGGCTATCGCCTCGCCTTGCAGACGCGTGAACAGCATATCCGCCGCGACAAGGCGACCTCCAACATCTGCACCGCGCAGGCGCTGCTCGCCAACATGGCGACCGCCTATGCGATCTGGCACGGCCCTGCCGGGCTGCAGGCGATTGCCGGCCGAATCCATGCATTGGCCAACCGGCTGGCTGACGGTCTCAAGGCAGCAGGAATCTCGGTGCTTGGCGCAAGCCGATTCGACACGGTGACGGTGGAAGTGAAAGGCAGAGCCGGGGCGATTGGCGCCGCAGCCGAAAAGACCGGCCGATTGCTGCGCGTCATCGACGCCGACCGCATCGGCATCAGCTTCGACGAAACCTCGACCGATGCCGATCTGGAGGCGATCGCGGCGCTGTTCGGCGCCAAGCCGGGCGCAGCCGTCGGCAGCACCATGCCCGGAAAACCGCGCGGCAAGGCGTTTCTCACGCAGCCTGTCTTCCGCGAAAACCACTCGGAAACCGACATGATGCGCTTCCTGCGCCGGCTGGCCGACAAGGACCTGGCGCTCGACCGCGCCATGATCCCGCTCGGCTCCTGCACGATGAAACTCAATGCCGCCGCCGAGATGATGCCGGTAAGCTGGCCTGATATCGCCAATTTGCATCCCTTCGCCCCGGCAAGCCATTCGGCCGGTTACCGCGCCATGATCGACGAACTGGAAGCCTGGCTGGCGGAGATCACCGGCTTCGACGCGGTGACCCTGCAGCCCAACGCCGGCAGCCAAGGCGAGTATGCCGGGCTGCTCGCCATTCGCGGCTATCACCGCTCACGCGGCGAAGCTCACCGCACGGTCTGCCTGATCCCGTCATCGGCGCATGGCACCAATCCGGCGAGTGCGGCGATGGCCGGCATGAACGTCGTCGTCGTGCGCTGCACCGAAGACGGCAACATCGACGTCGACGACCTGAAAGCCAAGGCGGACGAGCATGCGCAAGACCTTGCGGCGCTGATGTTCACCTATCCCTCGACGCACGGCGTTTTCGAGGAAGGCGCGCGCGACCTCTGTGCCCTTGTCCATGAGCATGGCGGCCAGGTCTATTTCGACGGCGCCAACCTCAACGCGCTGGTCGGTCTCGCCCGCCCCGGCGACATCGGCGCCGACGTCTGCCACATGAATCTGCACAAGACGTTCTGCATCCCGCATGGCGGCGGCGGTCCCGGGGTCGGCCCGATCGGCGTCAAGGCGCATTTGCAACCCTATCTGCCCGGCCACGTCGTCGAAGGCTCGGGCCATGCCGTGTCGGCTGCACCGTTCGGCAGCGCTTCGATCCTGCCGATCACCTGGATGTATATCCGGATGATGGGCGCTTCGGGCCTGAAGCAGGCGACCGAGACGGCGATCATTTCCGCCAATTATGTGGCGACGCGGCTCGGAGCGCATTTCCCGGTGCTCTACAAGGGCAGGCACGAGCGCGTCGCGCATGAATGCATCCTCGATACCCGCGTGCTCAAGGACAGTGCCGGCATCAGCGTCGACGACGTCGCCAAGCGGCTGATCGACTATGGTTTCCATGCGCCGACCATGTCGTTTCCGGTCGCCGGCACGCTGATGGTCGAGCCGACCGAGTCCGAGCCCAAGCGCGAGCTCGATCGCTTCTGCGAGGCGATGATCGCGATATCAGGCGAGGCAGCCAAGGTGGCGAAAGGCGAATGGCCCCTAGCCGACAATCCGCTGGTCAATGCGCCGCATACCGCCGCCGAGGCGCTGGCCGGCCAGTGGACCCATCCCTATTCGCGCCTGGAGGCGGCCTACCCCGCCGGCGATGCCGACACGTCAGCCAAATACTGGCCGCCGGTGTCGCGCATCGACAATGTCGCCGGCGACCGCAACCTCGTCTGCTCCTGCCCGCCGCTGTCGGAATATCTGGGGGCGGCGGAGTAGACCATGATCCCGAAAAGTGGAATCCGGTTTTCGGACAAGATCATGGTCTAACAAGAAGATAGAAGCCTCAATCAGGCAGAACGCAAGGCCGGCGCGTCGGCCTTGCTCGCCTTGTTCTGGGCGACGACGCGATTTCGCCCGGCGCGCTTTGCCGCATAGAGTGCGGCGTCGGCTTCGGCCAGCACATTGTCGAGACTGGTGCCATCCGTCCCGCCAAAGCCGATGCCGCCACTGACTGTGCTGCGCAACGGACCAAGCTGGGTGGCGACGACTTCCGTGCCGAAGGCGACGCTGATCTTGCTCGCAATGTCGTAAGCCTTCTCTTCAGTCATCCGCGACATGACGAGGACGAATTCCTCGCCGCCCAGCCGGAAGGCGTCGACGCCGGTCCTGGAGTATTTTCTGACGACAGCGGCGAAGCGGCGCAGAACCTGATCGCCAACCGGATGACCGAATACATCGTTCGTCTTCTTGAAATGGTCGAGGTCGAACATGGCGACGGACATGAACGGGCCGAAAATCCGCTCGCCGTAGAATGCCGTCAACGCCCGCCGGTTCATCAGCCCGGTCAATGGGTCGGTCATGGTCTCGGCCTTCAGTTCGATCTGCGCCTGCAAATGGTGCAGGGAGAGCGTCAATGCGCCGAGCCCCGTCATGCAGGCGACCGCCACGGCGGAATTCAACCGTTCGGCCCAGTTGTCGGGCGCAACGCCGAGCACCCATTGGCCCTTGACCAGCAGGACCGCGCCGCAAAGTCCGAAGGACAGCGCACAGACGCCGCTCAGGAACGAAACGACCAGCAATATCCGGCGATCATGACCACCTTTGATCCAGAACATCACCCCGATAAGCGAGAGCAGCGCCGTTACCGTCGCGTAGGTGACGATGAAGCCGACGCCGTCAAAGCCCAGCGACGTCGCGCCTGCGCAAACCGCCATCGCAGCCAGGGTCGGCAAGATGGCGCGCCTGTAGTCATGGACGCCGAGATACTGCATGGCCGACAGGCAGAGGGTCAGAAGGCCCAGGCTGAGAAGCGCAAGTACAATCTGGCAAAGCCAGGGGCTGGGATGCTTGGCATAGTGCCAGAACAAGACCACATGTGCGACGAGCACGAGAATGCCGCACGCCACCGTCAGCACAAAGCGTGCCTGTGGCGCGGTGCACCAGATCGCAAACAGGGTGATGCTGAGGCACGTGCCCGACAGCGCTGCCGCAAGCAGGAGCGAACTGTAATCCAACATGCGTAAGCGACAGCCTCTTCTCGGGTTCTGCCGCATTCTAGGTCAGCAGCAATCCGCGAATACCCTTTTTCGGCCAACCTTCCGGCGTAACCTCCGGACAAGGTTTACAAAGCGTCGATGCCCTCGGCCCATTTCCGCCGCTTGGTTGTCGAATGGTTTTGCAGTAAGAGGCTCTATCCTCGAACGTAACGGGAACCTCCGTCGCCTGCCCGCAAAAAGCGTGGCAGTATCGGGTGGTGATTCGCAGCATCGCAATCCAGGACCAGCATGAACGACAGCAACGATCTTTTCGGCAATTTGGACAAGCAGCCGCAACCGGTTCGCGCCACCGCGCGCCCGGCCGACCCGCTGGTGCAGGCGGCGAAGCGCCCGGCATCCCGCGACGGCAGCGAGAGCTACAGTGCCGCCGACATCGAGGTTCTGGAAGGGCTGGAGCCGGTGCGGCGGCGGCCCGGCATGTATATCGGCGGCACGGACGACAAGGCGATGCACCATCTGTTCGCCGAGGTCATCGACAATTCGATGGACGAGGCGGTCGCCGGCCACGCGACTTTCATCGATGTCGAGCTTTCGGCCGACGGATATCTGGCGGTGACCGACAATGGCCGCGGCATTCCGGTCGATCCGCATCCGAAATTCAAGAAGCCGGCGCTCGAAGTCATCATGACGACGCTGCATTCGGGCGGCAAGTTCGACAGCAAGGTCTACGAAACCTCGGGCGGCCTGCACGGCGTCGGCGTCTCCGTCGTCAACGCGCTGTCGGACCATCTCGAGGTCGAGGTCGCGCGCGGCCGCCAGCTCTATCGCCAGCGCTTTTCGCGCGGCGTTCCGGTGACCGGTCTGGAGCAGCTCGGCGAGGTGCATAACCGCCGCGGCACCAGGATACGCTTCCATCCCGACGAGCAGATCTTCGGCAAGGGTGCGGCGTTCGAGCCGGCGCGGCTCTACCGGATGACGCGCTCGAAAGCCTATCTGTTCGGTGGCGTCGAGATCCGCTGGACCTGCGACCCCTCGCTGATCAAGGAGAAGGACACGACGCCGGCCAAGGCCGAGTTCCATTTTCCCGGTGGCCTCAAGGATTATCTGAAAGCCTCGCTCGGCGACGAATTCCAGGTCACCCGCGAAATCTTTGCCGGCAAAAGCGACAGGCAAGGCGGCCACGGCTCGCTCGAATGGGCGGTGACCTGGTTCGGCGGCGACGGGTTCCTCAATTCCTACTGCAACACCATTCCGACCGGCGAAGGCGGCACCCACGAGGCCGGCTTCCGCAACGTCTTGACGCGCGGCCTGCGCGCCTATGCCGAGCTGGTCGGCAACAAGCGCGCTTCGATCGTCACCTCGGAAGACGTCATGATCTCGGCGGCGGGCATGCTGTCGGTGTTCATCCGCGAGCCGGAATTCGTCGGCCAGACCAAGGACCGGCTGGCGACGATCGAGGCGATCAGGATCGTCGAGGCCGCGATCCGCGACCCCTTCGACCACTGGCTGGCCGACAACCCGCAGGAAGCTTCGAAGCTGCTCGAATGGGTGATCGCGCGTGCTGACGAGCGGGTGCGCCGCCGCCAGGAGAAGGAAGTCTCGCGCAAGAGCGCGGTGCGCAAGCTGCGCCTGCCCGGCAAGCTCGCCGACTGCACGCAGAATGCCGCGGCCGGCGCCGAGCTCTTCATCGTCGAGGGCGATTCGGCCGGCGGCTCGGCGAAACAGGCGCGCGACCGCGCCAGCCAGGCAGTGCTGCCGCTGCGCGGCAAGATTCTCAACGTCGCCAGCGCCGGCAACGACAAGCTGGCTGGCAACCAGCAGATTTCCGACCTGATCCAGGCGCTTGGCTGTGGCACGCGGTCAAAATACCGCGATCAGGATCTGCGCTACGACCGGGTCATCATCATGACCGACGCCGACGTCGACGGCGCCCACATCGCTTCGCTGCTGATCACCTTCTTCTATCAGGAGATGCCGAGCCTGGTCCGCGACGGCCATCTCTACCTGGCGGTGCCGCCGCTCTACTCGATCCGCCAAGGCGGCAAGGTCGCCTATGCCCGCGACGATGCGCACAAGGACGAACTGCTGCGCACCGAGTTCACCGGGCGCGGCAAGGTCGAAATCGGCCGCTTCAAGGGGTTGGGCGAAATGATGGCCGCCCAGCTCAAGGAAACCACCATGGACCCGAGAAAGCGCACGCTGCTCAGGGTCGACGTGATCGATGCCGAGGCGGCGACCAAGGATGCGGTCGACGCGCTGATGGGCACCAAGCCGGAAGCCCGCTTCCGCTTCATCCAGGAACGCGCGGAATTCGCCGAGACGGAAGTGCTGGACATCTGAGCTAACCCGCTCGCGTCGAATGCGGAGTTCTTCGTGAAGGATAAGGCCTAAGCCGCAGCGATCGCCAGCGCGTGACCGCGCGCGTTTTCGCGCAGCGCATCGAGGTGGATCGATTTGACCAATCCGGCGAGATCGCCTTCGGCGGACTGCCCGCCCAATTCCTTCAGCATCAGCCAGCTGACTTCCTGGACCCCGGCGAGGCGCTTGCCATTGGCGACCTCGCGCCAGACCTTCAGCGCGCGCAGGATGATGGCGTGCGTGGCCGCGGCCAGGCCAGCGCTGCGGAGCAGCGCCTGCAGCGCCACGTCGTGCCCGCCGGCCAGCAGCGCCCTCACCCGTTGTTCGGATTGCTGGCTGAGCGCGACCAGCGCCGAGCCGAAGAAATCGACCTTGCCGTGCGCGATGGTGCGAATGAGGAAGCTTGCGGTCAGGTCGCCGCGCAGGCGCAGATGCTCGATGAGCGCCGCATGTACTTCCTGGCGCGTGCCTTCGATCAGCGTCAGGGAAGCCTTGATGCAGGCGTCGCGCATGACGCGCTCGGTTCTGGCACGGCCCATCAGCGCCAGGACCAGCGGCGAACCCTTGAGCGTTTCACCAAGTTTTATCAGCAGCATATGCCGGCAGTCAGCGGGCAGACGCGCATCCGATATCAGCGCTTCGCGCAGCGAAGGCAGATGGCCATGGCGTTCGGCGATACGGCGGAAGCTGAGCGAAGCGATGTCGGCGCCGCTGTTGGCGAGAAGCGTGGCGCAGGCTTCCGGCTCGCCGATTTCGGCGATCGCGGCGGCGACCGCCATGGAGACGCGCGGACGATCGGCGATCAGTTTCTGGATCGCCTTCTGGCCGCCGGCAACCCGGTCGGTCAGATCGGCATCGGTAAGCAGCGGCGAACGTGCCAGCACCAGGCTGGCGACTTCCGGCTGATCGGACGCCAGCGCGCTGATGATCTGCAGCGGCGCGTGATGGCTCATCGACAGCGCCTCTGCCATCGCCAGCCGCACTTTCGACGAGGCATCGTCGAGCAGCAGCGTCAGCGCCGCCTCCGCCGCGCAGCGATCCTCGAAAGGCAGTTCGGCATTGATGTAGGCGCGAGCCAATGCACTTGCTGCCGCGGCGCGCTCAGAGACCCTTGCCGTATGAATCCATTTCAGGAAATGCGAAACAACCATGCCGTCCGCTATGCCCCTAGCCCGAGTCCGTTCCCGCCCCGTGAAGACCGTAGGCAGAAATGGTTTACGAACGGTTCACCATCTTTGTTAACTGCCCCTCTTTGTTAACTGGCTTGCGAGCGCGGTAGGCAGCGCCTATCAACCCTTAGAGCGACTTGCGCGCTTTCGGACGCACAAAGCACGCTAACACTTTGAAGCATCGTGCTTTCCATAAATCGATTCCGATTTTCGGGGCGATGCGGCAGCGGAGGAGATCGACCATGGCCGGGCTTTATCTGGAAGAGTTCGTCGTCGGCCACGTCTTCCAGCACACGCTGCGGAAAACCGTCACCGAAAGCGACAACATGCTGTTCTCGGTAATGACGCTGAACCCGCAGCCGCTGCACATCGATTTCGATTTCGCCGCCAAAAGCGAATGGGGCAAGCCGCTGGTCAATTCGCTGTTCACGCTGGGCCTGATGATCGGTATTTCGGTGAACGACATCACCGTCGGCACCACCGTCGCCAATCTCGGCATGAAGGAGACGGTGTTTCCGCATCCGGTCTTCCACGGCGACACCATCCGCGTCGAGACGACGGTGGTGTCGGTGCGCGAGTCCAGGTCGAAGCCGGACCGCGGCATCGTCGAATTCGAGCACCGCGCCTACAACCAGAACGACGTGCTCGTCGCCAAATGCACGAGGCAGGCGATGATGATGAAGAAGGCGGCCTGACCGATGCGCTCGCTGCTGTTCGTTCCCGGCGATTCGGAAAAGAAGCTGGAAAAGGCGATTGGCGCCGACGCCGACGTGGTCATCGTCGATCTCGAGGATTCGGTCGCGCCACAAAACAAAACCTTGGCCCGCGATATCGCCGCACGCTTCATCACCGAACACGGGCATCAAACCAGTTCCGCAATCTATGTCCGCATCAACGATCTCTCGACCGGCCTGGCGGATGACGATCTGGCGGCACTCGTGCCAGTGAAACCCGACGGCATCATGCTGCCGAAGTCGAACAGCGGACAGGATGTCCAGCAGCTCTCGGCCAAGCTCAGGGTGCACGAGGCCGAAAGCGGGGTGCCGGACGGTGCGATAAAAATCCTGCCGATCATCACCGAAACAGCTGCCGGTGTGCTGGCGGCCGCGAGCTACGCCAACGCAAGTGCGCGGCTTGTCGGCGTGACCTGGGGTGCGGAAGATCTCTCGGCAGCAATCGGTGCGCGCACGGCCCGCGACGAGAATGGCCGCTACACCGATGTGTTCCGCTTCGCCCGCACCATGACCATCCTCGCCGCCGGTGCCGCGGAAGTCGCGGCGATCGACACGGTTTTCCCAGATTTTCGCGACATGACCGGCTTCGCGGCGGAATGCGCCGAGGCCGAGCGCGACGGCTTCACCGGCAAGATGGCGATCCATCCGGCGCAGGTGCCTGTCATCAACGCCGCCTTCACGCCGTCGACCGAGGCGGTGAAACACTCCCTGGCGATCGTCCAGGCATTCGAGGCGGCTGGAAATCCCGGCGTCGTCGGCATCGGCGGCAAGATGTACGACCGGCCGCATCTCAAGCTGGCAGAGCGGCTTCTGGCACGCGCCAGGGCGGCAGGGATTTCGGCCTAATATTTTCCCAGCCTAGTCTTTTCCCCAATGAGGCCGGCGCAGCGAGAAGATCTCGCTGACGCTGGCATAATCCATATAGCCGAGACGGCCGACATTGCCCGCCCTGACGATATCGAAGATGCCGTCTTTCAGGAAGGCATCGTCGATATGCACACCGACGACTTCGCCGGCAACGACGATGGCGCCGGACGGTGTCCCGTCCAGCGCCTTTGGACGCATGATCTCCGTCACCCGGCATTCAAGCGCCGCGGGCGCCGCCGCCACGCGGGGTGGCGCAACCAGCCGCGACGGCGCCATGGCGAGATCGGCATAGTCGAATTCGGTGACGCCGCGCGGCGCATCGACCGCGGTGCGGACCATTTTTTCAGCGAGATCGCGGCTGACGAGATTGGCGACGAACTCGCCCGTTTCTTCGGCGAATGTGGCGCTGTCCTTCTCGCCTTCGGATGAAAACCAGACGATGAAGGGCCGCGTCGAAAACGCATTGAAAAATGAATAGGGGGCGAGGTTGACCTCGCCGGCCTTGTTCACCGTCGAGATCCAGCCGATCGGCCGTGGCGCCACGATCGCCTTGGACGGGTCATGCGGCAGCCCGTGGCCTTTAGACGGCTCGTAGAACATTCAGCCCACCCATGGCCCTGCATAATCGCCATAGAGCTTTGCCGGATCCGGCCGCGGCCGCTCGGGCGCCGGCCCCTGATAGGAGCCGATATGGATGAAGCCGACCACCCGCTCATGCGGCGCCAGCCCCAGGATCGCCCTGCCCTCCGGCACGTCGGAATACCAGTTGCTGATCATGTTGGTGCCATAGCCCAGCGCATTGGCTGATAGCATCAGGTTCATCGCCGCCATGCCGCCGGACAGGAACATCTCCCATTGCGGGATTTTTGGGTTTTCCTTCGGGCTCGACACCACGCCGATCACCAAAGGCGCGCGCGAAAAGCGCGCCAGTTCCTGGTTATGGCGGCCTTCCGGCAGCGGCCCTTCGCGCTGTGCGGCAAGGGCCGCCAGCTTCTTGCCGATCTCGACGCGCGCCTCGCCCCGGTAGAGGATGAAGCGCCACGGCTCGAGCCGGCCGTGGTCCGGCACCCGCGAGGCGGCGGCAATCATCGTCGCGATGTCAGCGTCGCTGGGCGCCGGTTCCTTCAACTCCGGGATCGGCGCGGAATTTCGGGTCAGCAGAAAGTCGATGATCGGCGACGCCATGGGCGCAAGTCTCCTTGGAATTTGAGCTGAAGCGCACCATCGGGGCATCGGGCGGCTCGGGCTTGGCGCGGCGCGCCGCACAAAGAGCCCTCCAGTAGAAGCTGATCGGACTTTTGAGCCTTGAAATTGCCACCGCCTTGGGCTTCAACGCAAGCCATGTTTGAGGGGACATCGCGACTTTTCCCGATCTGGCTCGCAGCCGCACTGTTGATGGTGCCGGTTTCGCTTGCCGTCGCGCAGGATGCGGACGGCCTCGGTGATCTGAAACTTCCCGGAATGTCGAACTATGCGCCCCCAACAAGCGAGGCACCGCTGGCAGCGGCGAGCAGCGGGGCGATCACGCTGTCGGCGCAATTGACCGACAAGGGCGCCGACATCACACGCGGCATCGTCTGGCGCGTCTTCAAGCCTGACGCCACCGGCGACGGCAAGCTGCCGATGGTCGCTTCCGCCCATGGCGGCAGCGCGGTGTTCCAGCTCGAGCCCGGCAGCTATCTGGTCCACGCCTCTTACGGCCGGGCCGGAGCCACCAAGCGCATCACCGTCGGCAAGGACGCCAAGCGCGAAAGCCTCGTGCTCGATGCCGGCGGACTCAAGCTCGACGCCGTCCTGTCAGGCGGGGTGCGCATACCGCCGAAGAAATTGCGCTTTTCGATCTATGAAGGCCAGGCCGAGGCCAATCACGATCGCGCCCTGATCATACCCGACGTCGAGCCGAACAGCGTCGTGCGGCTGAACGCGGGCGTCTATCACGTCGTCTCGACTTATGGCTCGGTGAATGCGGTCATCCGCTCAGACATCCGCGTCGAGGCCGGCAAGCTGACCGAAGCAGCCGTCGAGCATCGTGCGGCGGAGATGACCATGAAGCTGGTGCGCGAGCCGGGCGGAGAGGCGATCGCCGACACCTCCTGGTCGTTGCTCAACGAATCCGGCGATCCCATCCAGGAAACCGTCGGCGCCTTTGCTTCGATGGTGCTTGCCGAGGGCGACTACACAATCATCGCCAAGAACCGCGACCGCATCTACCAGAAAGATTTTACGGTCGTGGCCGGGCAGAACCAGGAAATCCAGGTTTTGGCCACGGAGGCCTCGGCGATCGATCCTCAGGAAGGCGCGGACTAGACGTCCGAACCCTGTGCGGGAACCGGTCCAGCAGCGTATGATTGCCGATCAAGCCGCGTTACGCATGCGTTGCGGCAGAAACTGGCCGCGGCCGCGCGGTTCCGCCGGAGCCAGATCGAAGACAGCCCGGTAAAGCCGCTCGAGCAAAGCCTTGCGGTCGCCCACCTGCTCCAGTTCGTCCCATCCCAGCACGTCGCCGACGCGCACGTCGATCGATTTGCCGGACAGCCGACCGAATTCGTGGATGAGCAGCGAAGTACGCAGCGTCAGCGAAGCCCTGCCGACGAACTTCGCGACGCGCCCGTCACGCTCGGCCAGGTTCATGGGTCCGCTGACCAGGTGGAACAGCCGCCCGTTCTGGCCGGAAAAGTGCATTGGGACAACCGACGCCTTGGCATCCCTAACGAGACGGGCCGGAAACATCTTCCACGGCAGGTCGCGCGCCCGGCCAAAACCTTTCGGCGCGGTGGCGACGCCGCCCGCGGGGAAGACGACGATGATGACGCCGTCTTTCAGCAGCCGCATCGCCTCATGGCGCACCGCCATGTTGTTCCTGAGCGCGTCCTTGGTCTCGGAAAAGTCGATCGGCAGCGAATAGGGCTCTATCTCGCGGATCTTGAGCAGATCCTTGTGGATCATGACACGGAACGGGCGCTGAAGCTGCTCGGCCAGCGACAGCACCGCAATGCCGTCGCCGATGCCGAACGGGTGGTTGGCGACGATCACCAGCGGCGTGTCAGGCAATTTTTCCGGCGGCCATTGGCCGGTGGTCCGCACCCTGACATCGATCAGCTCCAGCATGCGGCTGAACACGCGCTCGCCGCTCGGCACCACATGGCGGCGCCAAAAGTCATAGAGCGCCGCGAAGCGGTCGCGGCCGGACAGGCCTTCGATGGAGTGGATGAACCAGCGCGTCAATGCCGGCTGATGCGGGCTGGCATAGGAAAGCTCGGGAAACGGTCTTTCGCGCATCTTCAGCTTGAGCATGAGGCTCGTTACAAGACCGGCGTGACAAGCGTGTGAATGGCGGGCATGTGAATGGCGTGCATGTGAATGGCGGTGGATCGCTCCACCGCCATTTCATCGACAATCCGGCTGAACTCAGGCCGCTCGTTTGCGCTTGCGGTCGGGCGTCACCGCCTCTTCGGCAAGCATTGCCACTGCCTGGCCAAGGCCAAGCGACTCCTGGTCGCGCGAGCCGAGCCGGCGGATGTTGACCGTCTCTTCCTCCGCCTCGCGCTTGCCGCAGACGAGGATGACCGGAACCTTGGCCAGGCTGTGCTCGCGGACCTTGTAGTTGATCTTCTCGTTGCGAAGATCGGCTTCCGCCAGCAGTCCGGCCGCCTTCAGCTGCGCGACGACCTTTTGCGCGTAATCGTCGGCATCGGAGGTGATCGTTGCGACCACCACTTGCAGCGGTGCGAACCACAGCGGGAAATGGCCGGAATAGTTCTCGATCAGGATGCCGAGGAAGCGCTCCATCGAACCGCAGATGGCGCGATGCACCATCACCGGCTGCTTTTTTTCCGAATCCGAGCCGATGTAGAAGGCGCCGAACCGTTCCGGCAGGTTGAAATCGACCTGCGTGGTCCCGCATTGCCAGTCGCGGCCGATGGCGTCCTTCAGCACATATTCGAATTTTGGCCCGTAGAACGTGCCCTCGCCCGGATTGACGCCGGTCTTGATCCGGTTGCCCGACCGCGCCGCGATCTTGTCGAGCACGTCCTGCAGCACGCCCTCGGCATGATCCCACATCGCGTCGGTGCCGACCCGTTTTTCGGGACGGGTCGCCAGCTTGACGGTGATTTCATCGAAGCCGAAATCGGCATAGGTCGACAGGATCAGGTCGTTGATCTTGATGCATTCGTCGGCGAGCTGTTCCTCGGTGCAGAAGATGTGGGCATCGTCCTGGGTAAAGCCGCGCACGCGCATCAGCCCATGCAGCGCGCCGGACGGCTCATAGCGATGCACATTGCCGAATTCCGCAAGTTTTACCGGCAGATCGCGGTAGGACTTCAGCCCGTGCTTGAAGATCTGGACGTGGCCGGGGCAGTTCATCGGCTTCAGTGCAAACATCCGGTCGTCGTCGGTGTCGTCGCCGGCAACCGTCACCTTGAACATATTGTCCCGGTACCAGCCCCAGTGACCTGACGTCTCCCACAGGCTCTTGTCGAGCACTTGCGGCGCGTTGACTTCCTGATAACCCTGCTCGTCGAGGCGGCGGCGCATGTAGTTGACCAGGTTCTGGAACAGCCTCCAGCCCTTGGCATGCCAAAAGACGACGCCCGGCCCCTCCTCCTGGAAATGGAACAGGTCCATCTCGCGGCCGAGCTTCCTGTGGTCGCGCTTTTCGGCTTCCTCCAGCATGGTCTGATAGGCATCGAGCTGCGCCTGATCGGCCCAGGCCGTGCCATAGATGCGGGTCAGCATCGGGTTGTTCGAATCGCCGCGCCAATAGGCGCCGGCCACCTTCATCAGCTTGAAGGCGCTGCCGATCTGTCCGGTCGAGACCATATGCGGGCCGCGGCAGAGGTCGAACCAATCGCCTTGCGCATAGATCTTGAGGTCCTGATCTTCGGGAATGGCGTCGATCAGTTCCAGCTTGTAGCGCTCGCCCTTGTCGGCAAAGATCTTTTTCGCCTTCTCACGCGACCACACCTCTTTGGTGAACGGCTTGTTGCGCGCGATGATCTCGCGCATCTTCTTCTCGATCACCGGGAAATCGTCGGGCGTGAACGGCTCGTTGCGGGCAAAATCATAGTAGAAGCCGTTGTCGATCACCGGGCCGATGGTCACCTGCGTACCTGGCCACAATTCCTGCACGGCTTCGGCCAGCACGTGCGCTGCGTCATGACGGATGAGCTCCAGCGCGCGCGGGTCTTCGCGGCTGATGATCTCGACCTTGCCGGACTTGCCGAGCGGGTCGGAAAGATCGCGCACCACGCCATCGATCGAGTAGGCGACCGCCTTCCTGGCCAGCGACTTCGAGATCGATTCCGCCAGGCCGGCGCCGGTCATCGCCGCATCGTAGTCGCGGACGGAGCCATCGGGAAATGTCAGGGAAACGGAATTCAGCATAAAATTCTCCTATCCAGTCCCGCAAACGAGCGCGGGTGGTGAATGCATGTCGCCCAAAAGTGTGCAGCGGTTTTTGGCCGACGACATGCATAAAGTAAAAAGCCGGATGCGTCCGGCGGCAGTCTTTTATGGGCAGATTTTCGTGCCGTAAAGGCGAATGGCCAATCACTTGCTCCTGTCGACGAGATTCGGCAGCTCTTTCAGGAACATCGTCCGCGCCTGAGGCCCCTTCGGGGTATCGGAACGTTTCGTATCGATCACCAGGCGGGCAAAGACGATGCTGCGCGCATCCTTGTTCGCCCAGCCGACAAACCAGCCAAGCCAGCGCTTGTCGGCGCCGTCGCCAAGCCGTGTGGTCCCAGTCTTGCCGTGCACGGTCCAGCCACCTGACCGGAAGGTCGGCAAGATCGCCCTGGTCATCGCGTGGGCCTTGTCCGAAACCGGCAGTTCGCCGGCAAGCAGCCGGCGCATGAAATTCACCTGTTCGACCGGCGATATCCAAGCGAAGAATTCACCCAGGACCGGGTGAGGCCATCATTCTTGCCGGCAGTGCCGGCAACATCGGTATTGCCGTAGTCGAATCTCGAGACGTAGCCGGCAAACCGCTCGCTGCCGAGCCGGCGGGTGATTTCCTGCGAAAACCACAGCACCGAGTCCTTTTCCCAGATCGTCGGGTCGACGGTTTTCCGATCGCGCTTGACCGCCTTGAACTCGGGCTTGTAGTCCCAGGCCGGCGTGTGCTCGTCGCTCAGGATTCCCGCATCATAGCCGATCAGGGCCAAGGGGACCTTGAACGTCGAGGCGGGACTGAAGCGCTGGTCGCAGACCCCGTCCCGATACAGCGTTTCACCGCTTGCAGCGTCCAGGATCAGCGTACATTCGACCTCCTCCAGCGGCGCCGATTGAGCGCGGATCGGAAAACCAAAAAGCCAGGCCAGAAGGTAGATAACCACGGCGAAAACGAATGGACGGTGGTCTATCTGGCGCATTGGCAATCTCTCCTGATGGCTATCAGGAGAGGCTTAGCGAGGCGTCTTGTCTCGATTTTGTCTTAAATGGGCAACGTGCGGTTAACCCTAGCAAATCGTAAAGATCTGCCCGATGCAGAGCTCCCCTTTCCGCATCAGCTTTCAGGGTGACTGCGCTTTTTTCCGATCCGCCAGTACCGCCAGGGCGTGAACCAGACATAGCGCTCGGCCAGCACCTCCGGCACCCGGTCGATGCGATGCGTTCCGCCCGGCCCGCAGCGCAGCACGCGGAAAAAACCCATCCAGCCGCCGGCCCATAGCCCATGGCGGGCAATCGCTTCGTGCGCGTATTCGGAGCAGGTCGGCAAATGCCGGCAGGAATTGCCGACAAAGCCGGACAGCGTCAGCTGATAAAAACGCACGAGCGAGGTGCCCAAAATCCGGCCGGGCGTCTTGCGCCAGGGGCCTGGCCAGTTGCGTGTATATCGCGGCCTCTGATGCGTGTGATCCGTCGCCATTTGACGGCTACGCCGCCTGTTCGGCGCGCTTCTTCTCGATCTGGCCGATCGCGTCGACCACCGCATCGAAGGTCAGCATGGTCGAGGCATGGCGCGCCTTGTAGTCGCGCACCGGCTCGAGATATCTGAGATCGGCGAAGCGGCCTTGCGGCGGTGCGCCGTTTTCCTTCAGCATCTTCAGCATCGTCTCGCGAACGCTGCGCAATTCATCCGCGCTGGCGCCGACGACATGCTGCGCCATGATCGAGGACGACGCCTGGCCAAGCGCGCAGGCTTTGACGTCATGGGCGAAATCGGTGACGACGCCGTCGTCCATCTTCAGATCGACGGTCACCGTCGAGCCGCACAGCTTGGAATGCGCGCGCGCGGTTGCATCGGGATGGTCGAGCCGGCCGATCCGCGCGATATTCCCGGCAAATCCCAGAATTTTCGCATTGTAGACGTCGTCGATCATATTTTTCCAATCCGTCGCCGCCGAGCGAACAGCGATTGCCGCAGACGGCCTTCTTTTCGCTCGCAACGATCATATATAATGCTGGTACTCGGGTATGGACAAGGCGATCAACGACCGCGTCCCTGCTCAATTCACTTCACGCCGCTTACGGGCTGGAAACAGGGCACGTTTCTAACACCCGAAAGGTCGTGGTCCGTTCAACTCGTTCCTCCTGAGAGGGGAACTACGGGAGACGCCTTTATGGATGCCGTCATCAAGAAATTCATGCCCCCTTCCGCCTATATGGAAAAGCCGGTCACCGATCGGCCGACCGAAGCCGAAGCCGAGGCCGCGGTGCGCACGCTGTTGCGCTGGACCGGCGACAATCCGGACCGGGAGGGCCTGGTCGATACGCCAAAGCGTGTGGTGAAGGCCTATCGTGAAATGTTCGGCGGCTACGATAAGTGCCCGGCCGAAGAACTCGGCCGCACCTTCGAGGAAGTCGCCGGCTATGACGACCTTGTCCTCGTCAAGGATATAACGTTCCATTCGCATTGCGAGCACCACATGGTGCCGATCATCGGCAAGGCGCATGTCGGCTATCTGCCGGACGGCAAGGTCGTCGGCCTGTCCAAGATCGCCCGCGTCGTCGATATCTTTGCCCAGCGCCTGCAGACCCAGGAAGCGATGACCGCACAGATCGCCGGCGTCATCCAGGATGTGCTCAATCCGCGCGGCGTCGCCGTCATGCTCGAAGCCGAGCATATGTGCATGGCCATGCGCGGCATCCGCAAGGAAGGCTCGACGACACTGACCTCGACCTTCACCGGCGTCTTCAAGGACACGCCCGAGGAACAGGTCCGTTTCGTCACCATGGTGCGCGGCGGCAGGGGCTGAACGAGCCTCGCCGGCCGCCAGCCATGATCGCGAGAAATGAGAACCGGTTCTCGGATCAGATCATGGCCAAACAACAAGACAGAGCCTCGCCCATTCCGATCCGATCGGACTGGGCGAGGCTCTGAACAAGGACCGGCGATGTCGGCAGTGGAATTTCCGAAAGCTCCATCAGACAAGAAAACACTGGAAGAAAGCACGGTCTTTTCGCCGCGCTTCGATGCCGGCGGCTTGGTCACCGTCGTCGTCACCGATGCCGAAGACGGCATGCTGCTGATGGTCGCGCACATGAACGCCGAGGCGCTGGCGCTGACGCTGGAAACCGGCATCGCCCACTACTGGTCGCGCTCGCGCAGCGCTCTGTGGAAGAAGGGCGAAACGTCCGGGAATGTCCAGAAAATCGTCGAGATGCTCACGGATTGTGACCAGGACGCAATATGGCTGCGCGTCAAAGTGATGGGCCACGACGCAACCTGCCACACCGGCCGGCGTTCCTGCTTTTATCGGACGGTGGGACTGATCGACGGCAAGGGGACGCTTGCCAGCGATGGCAGCAAGCCGCTGTTCGATGCGCAAGAAACGTATCGAAAGCCTCATGAACCATCTATTTGAACCATTCGCCGAACTGCAATCACGTATATTCATGATTTCGATACGGCCTGCCGATAATTTAGCCGCGGGACAAGGGAGATTGTGATGCTCGAATGGGCGTCATTGCATAGCAGACCTGACGTTCGGGAGGCCAATGGCCTGTCATCGTCCGCCGGTGCATCCGAAAAGAGCCCCGCCAGGAAAACAGGCATTTCGCTGGCGCTGGGCGGCGGCTGCGCGCGTGGCTGGGCCCATATCGGCGTACTGCACGCGCTCGACGAAGCCGGCATCGAAGTGTCGATGATCGCCGGCACCTCGATCGGCGCGCTGGTCGGCGGCTGCTACCTTGCCGGCAAGCTGGATGAGTTGGAAGAATTCGCCAGGAGCCTGACCAAGCGGCGTATTTTTGGTCTTCTCGATCTCAACCTGCGCGGCAGCGGACTGTTCGGCGGCATGAAGCTCGATGCACGGCTGCGCGAGCACATGGCCGGCATCCGTTTCGAGGATCTGCCAAAACCTTTCGTCTGCGTCACCACGGAGATCCGCACCGGCCATGAAATCTGGCTGTCGGGCGGCTCGCTGATCACCGCCATGCGCGCCTCCTACGCCCTGCCCGGCGTATTCGAACCGGTCAGTTGCAACGGTCGCGTGCTGGTCGACGGTGCGCTGGTCAATCCGGTCCCGGTCTCGGTCTGCCGCGCCTACGAGCAGCCGCTCGTGGTCGCGGTGAACCTTCACTACGATCTGTTCGGCCGCGCCGCCGTCATCAAGCACAGCGCCGGCGAACTGGTCGTCGAGAAGGACGCGCCAAGGCCCGGCCTGATCGACACAGGGCACCAGTACCAGACACGGCTCGGCATCACCGGAGTTATGGTCGAAGCCTTCAACATCATCCAGGATCGCATTTCGCGGGCGCGTCTTGCCGGCGACCCGCCTGATATGTCGCTGCAGCCAAAACTCAGCCATATCGGCCTGACCGAATTCCATCGCGCCGACGAGGCGATCCGCATCGGCTATCAGGTGACGATGGCGCAGATCGACGAGTTGGCCCGCCTGCAGGCGGTTCTGGCCTGAAGCGCGACCCGAACTGAAGGTCCGCGCAGAAAACGGAAGCTAACCTCAGGCGCGCGCGGCATCGACGATGCGGAACTGCACCGTGCGGTTGCCGTTCCAGTGATTGCCCGACAGCGAACCGGCGACATGCACCGGCTTGCCCCTGTTCTTGAACAGGAATTCGCCGAGCGCCGTATCGACGGCGCGAAACGCGATCGCCTGGATGCGTCCACCGCTCTCCGACTGCAACTCGGCGCGGATGTGATTGGTGCCGACCGGCCTCGCATCGGCAAGGCGATGGCGCGGCAGCGCGAAGACCGGTGCGACATGCCCGGCGCCGAACGGGCCGGCTTTCTCCAGTGCATCGAGCAGGCCAAGCGTCGCGCCTTCGGCGGCCAGCGCGCCGTCGATCGCCAGGCTTTCCTCGCCTTGCAGCCGGAACACCTCGGCCGCCGCTCGTTCCTCGAAGAAGGCCCTGAGCGCGCCAAGTTTCGCCCGCTCCACCGTGATGCCGGCCGCCATGCCATGGCCGCCGCCCTTGACGATCAGCCCGGCAATGGCCGCCTCGCGCACCAGCCGGCCAAGATCGAAGCCCGACACCGAACGGCCGGACCCGGTGCCGACACCATTGGCGTTGAAGGCGATGGCGAAAGCCGGCCGGCGCGCATGGTCCTTGAGCCGCGAGGCCAGCAGGCCGACGATGCCCGGATGCCAGTTGGAGCTGGCGGTGACGACGATGGCCGGGCCATTGCCGCCGGCAAGCTCGGCATCGGCCTCGACGCGCGCCGCGGCCAGCATTTCGAGTTCCATCTGCTGCCGCTCCTGATTGAGCCGGTCCAGCGTCTCGGCGATGGTGCGGGCCTCGACGGGATCGTCGGTGGCGAGCAGGCGGCTGCCGAGTGCTGCGTCGCCGATGCGCCCACCGGCATTGATGCGCGGGCCGATCAGATAGGCCAGATGAAAGGTGCTGACCGGCTCGCCGATGCGCGAGACCCGCGCCAACGCCGCCAATCCTTCGTTCCTCTGCTGGCGTGCGATCTGCAGTCCCTTGACCACGAAGGCGCGGTTGACACCGGTCAGCGGCACCACGTCGCAAACGGTGGCCAGCGCAACGAGGTCGAGCAAGCCGAGCAGGTCCGGCGGTGCGGCATCGGGCAACCGGCCGCGCAGGATCCTCGCCGTCTGCACCAGCGCCAGGAAGACGACGCCGGCGGCACAAAGATGGCCCTGCCCCGAAAGGTCGTCCTCGCGATTGGGATTGACGACCGCAACCGCTGCCGGCAGCGGACCGCCGAGCTGGTGATGATCGAGCACCACGACATCGGCGCCGGCAGCGTTCGCCGCGTCGATGGATACGGCGCTGTTGGTGCCGCAATCGACGGTGACGATCAGCGTCGCGCCGCGCGAGACGAGTTCACGCATCGCTTCCGGGTTGGGGCCGTACCCTTCGAAGATACGGTCCGGTATGTAGATCTCCGCAGGTACCGAGAAATGCGTGAGGAACCGCTTGAGCAGCGCCGACGAGGCCGCGCCGTCGACATCGTAGTCGCCGAAGATCGCCACCTTTTCCCTGGCAACGACTGCCCCGGCGATGCGGGCGGCGGCCTTGTCCATGTCGGTCAGCGACGCCGGGTCCGGCAAGAGGTCGCGGATGGTCGGATCCAGGAACCGCTCGGTCAGCTCGGCGGTCACGCCGCGCCCGGCAAGCACGCGCGCAACGATGTCCGGCACGCCATAGCCTTGCGCTATGGCAAGCGCCGTCATGTCCTGCCGCTCGGTCAACCGGTGCTCCCAGGAAACACCTGATGCCGACTGCCTGACATCGAGGAAGATACGGTTTTCGCCCGTCATGCGACGTGCCGTCTGCGGATTGTCATTGCTCACAATATGCGACGGCCAACCGAGTCGGGAATCAAAACTTTTCCAGATCCTGGTGCCTGGCCTTGATCTCGCGCACGGTGCGCGACGACGAGCGCAGCACGATCGTATGCGTGGTGATAAAATTGCGGCCGAACTTGACGCCGGCCAGCATGTTGCCGTCGGTCACGCCGGTTGCCGCGAACAGCACGTCGCCGCGCGCCATGTCTTGCGCGCGGTAGACCCGCTTCGGATCGAGGATGCCCATCTTCGCCGCGCGCGCCAGCTTTTGCGGCGTGTCGAGGATCAGCCTTCCCTGCATCTGGCCGCCGGTGCAACGCAACGCTGCCGCCGCCAGCACACCCTCCGGCGCGCCGCCGGTGCCGAGATAGATGTCGATGCCGGTTTCGTCCGGATCGGTGGTATGGATGACGCCGGCGACGTCACCATCGCCGATCAGCCGGATCGCAGCGCCCGTGGTGCGCACCGCCTCGATCAGCGCGCCATGGCGCGGCCGGTCGAGGATGCAGGCGGTGATCTCCGACACCGCCACGCCCTTGGCCCTGGCCAGGCTGGCGATGTTTTCGGCCGGCGCGGCATCGATGTCGATGACGCCGTCCGCATAACCCGGGCCAATGGCGATCTTGTCCATATAGACGTCGGGCGCGAACAGAAGGCTGCCCTTTTCCGCAATGGCGATGACCGCCAGTGCATTGGGCAGGTTCTTGGCGCAGATCGTCGTGCCTTCGAGCGGATCGAGCGCAATATCGACCGCCGGGCCTTTGCCGGAACCGACCTCTTCGCCGATATAGAGCATCGGCGCCTCGTCGCGCTCGCCTTCGCCGATCACCACCGTGCCGTTGATGGCGAGGCGGTTGAGCTCTTCGCGCATCGCGTCGACCGCGACCTGGTCGGCGGCCTTTTCGTCGCCGCGTCCGCGCAATCTGGCTGCCGCAACGGCGGCGCGTTCGGTGACACGCACCAGTTCCATTGTGAGTATCCGGTCAAGGCCGGCGACGATGTTCTGGGCAACGTTCATCGGTGGACAATCCTCGTTGGCACATTGCCTCCCGCCAGAGGCGCGCCGGTTGTGTCAAAGCTCCATGACAACAGCAAGACCTCTGCGGGTCTTTTTTGAAAACACAACGATATCAATCGATTGAGGAGAAAAGCGATATGCCTATTCCGCCCGCTCGATGCGGATGACCTGCGGCTTGTCGGCCAGATGATCGTCCCTGGTGATGCCGTCGACGGCCTTGCGGACCGCCGCTTCCGTCGTCTCGTGGGTGACGAGAATCACTGTCTTCTGCAAGGCGGTATCCGGCCCGGCGGCGTGCTGCACGATCGATTCCAGCGAAATCTCGTTGTCGGCCATCCGCTTGGCGATGGCGGCAAAGACCCCGATGCGGTCATGCACGGTCAGCCGGATGAAATAGCCGCCCGCATGGCTGCGCATCTGCGCCTTCTTGTACGGCCGCAATTCCTTCGCCGGCAGGCCGAACACCGGACCGTGCTGGAAGCCGGGCCGGCTCTTGGCGATGTCGGCAATGTCGCCGACCACCGCCGATGCGGTGGCGTTGCCGCCGGCACCCGGACCGGAGAGCAAAAGCTCGCCAAGGATATCGGTTTCGATGGCCACCGCATTGGTGACGCCGTGCACCTGCGCGATGACCGAGGCCGTCGGCACCATGGTCGGGTGCACGCGCTGTTCGATACCGCTTTCCGTGCGCTGGGCGACGCCGAGCAGCTTTATCCGGTAGCCGAGATCGCCGGCCGCGCGGATGTCGGCCTGGCTGATGTTGGAAATGCCTTCCATGTAGATGTCGTTGGCGGCAATCCTCGTGCCGAAGGCAAGGCTGGTCAGGATCGACAGCTTGTGCGCGGTATCGTGGCCCTCGATGTCGAAGGTCGGGTCGGCCTCGGCATAGCCCAGCCGCTGCGCATCTTTCAGGCAGTCGTCGAACGACAGGCCCTCGGCTTCCATGCGGGTCAGGATGTAGTTGCAGGTGCCGTTGAGGATGCCGAAGACGCGGGTCACCGAATTGCCGGCCATCGCCTCGCGCATCGTCTTGATGACCGGAATGCCGCCCGCCACCGCCGCCTCGTAATTGAGCAGTACGCCCTTCTTCTCGGCGGTCTCGGCCAGCGCCACGCCATGTTTGGCGAGCAGCGCCTTGTTGGCGGTGACGACGTGGCGGCCGGCTTCAAGCGCCGCTTTCACGGATGAATGCGACGGCCCTTCGTCGCCGCCGATCAATTCGACGAAGACATCGATCTCGGCGGTCTGCGCCATTCTTACCGGATCGTCGAACCACTTGGCCGCGCCGAGATCGACGCCGCGGTCGCGTTTGGGATCCCGGGCCGAAACGGCCGACACGACGACCTCGCGGCCGCATTGCCGAGTCAGTTCCGCCGCCTTGTCGCGCAGCACGCGCGCCACCGAAGCGCCGACAGTGCCGAGACCGGCGATTCCAACACGCAACGCTTCAGCCATGTCCGGCGACGCCCCTCAAGAATTTGGTCGATGTGATCTGTGGCAACTCAACGATGCGCGGCGAGCGGCACCACATTGTTGGGCTGTTTGGCGCTGGACGCCAGGAAGCGCTTGATGTTGCGCGCCGCCTGCCGGATCCGGTGCTCGTTCTCGACCAGCGCGATGCGCACATGATCGTCGCCATGCTCGCCGAAGCCGACGCCCGGCGCCACCGCCACGTCGGCGTGCTCGATCAGAAGCTTGGAGAATTCGAGCGAGCCGAGATGCTTGAACGGCTCCGGGATCGGCGCCCAGGCGAACATCGACGCCGCCGGCGCCGGGACGACCCAGCCGGCGCGGCTGAAGGCGTCGACCATGACGTCGCGACGCTTGTGGTAGATGTCGCGCACTTCCGCGATATCGGCGCCGTCGCCGTTGAGCGCGTGCGCGGCAGCCACCTGGATCGGCGTGAAGGCGCCGTAGTCGAGATAGGATTTCACCCGCGTCAGCGCCGAGATCAGCCGCTCGTTGCCGACGGCAAAACCCATGCGCCAGCCGGGCATCGAAAAGGTCTTCGACATCGAGGTGAACTCGACCGCCACGTCGATCGCGCCCGGCACCTGCAGCACCGAGGGCGGCGGATTGCCGTCGAAATAGATTTCCGAATAGGCAAGGTCAGACAGGATGATGATGTCGTTCTTCTTGGCGAAGGCCACCACCTCCTTGTAGAAATCGAGCGAGGCGACCTGCGCCGTCGGGTTCGACGGATAATTGAGGATCAACGCCAGCGGCTTCGGGATCGAATGGCGGATGCCGCGCTCCAGCGCCGGAATGAAGCCGTCGTCCGGTTCCACCTGCAACGAGCGGATGACGCCGCCAGACATGATGAAGCCGAAAGCGTGGATCGGATAGGTCGGGTTTGGGCACAGGATCACGTCGCCTGGCGCGGTGATCGCCTGCGCCATATTGGCGAAGCCCTCCTTCGAGCCCAGCGTCGCCACCACTTGCGTGTCCGGGTCGAGTTTCACGCCGAAACGGCGGGCATAGTAATTGGCCTGGGCGCGGCGCAGGCCCGGAATGCCGCGCGACGATGAATAGCGGTGCGTGCGCGGGTCGCGCACGACCTCGCACAATTTGTCGACGATGGCCTTGGGCGTCGGCAGGTCCGGATTGCCCATGCCAAGGTCGATGATGTCGGCGCCGCGCGATCGGGCACTGGCCTTCAGCCGGTTGACCTGCTCGAAGACGTAGGGCGGAAGCCGGCGGACCTTGTGAAATTCTTCCATGTCGTTTCCAGTGGTGGGTTCAATTCCAGACGGTCAAAGTGGTTTTTGGCAAAGGTGCCCGTCGGTGGTGCTTGTCGGTCGCGCGATATAATCCTATTTGCAGGTAGGGTCGAGGGCGGGATCGCATTTGGCTTCGATCTGCTTCAGCGCATCGGCGCCGTGCTGCTTCGCCAATGTGTTCAGCGCCGCCGGGTTCGCGACCTTGACCGCGCCGCCCTTTGAGCCCTGCGCCCGTGCCTCCGCCTTCAACTGGGCGAGGTTGGCGTTCTTTTCCGCCTCGGTGAATTGCTCCGCCGCCGCCTGCGGCGGGATATTCAGGTTCGGATAGGCGCCGGTGTTCTTCGGCCCGTCGGTAGCCGCGACAGGCGTGGCGCCCTCGATGTTGGTGCTCGAACAGCCGGCGATCGCCAAAAAGACGACCGCCGCGCCTGTGCGGCAAAAACGACCAGTGCCAGAAAAAACAGTCTTGCCAGTATCAGTCGTCATATTGTTTCCCGGGCAGCCAAGATAGAGCGCGTTGGACCCTGTTGGATGTGCCATGATACTATGTCAAGAAAACGCTTCGGGAGGAACCCCGCGAACCATGTCCAAAACACCCGATTCGGGCAAAGCGGAAGATGACCGGCCTTCGACCGTCGAGCAATATCTGGTCAAGGATCCGGAGCGCTTCGCCTTGAACATGGCGCGCATGATCGAGCAGGCCGGCAAGGCGGCTTCCGCATGGGCCGAGCCGCGCGAGAAAGGCGATGTGCGCGATCATGTCGCCGAGCCGGTCGTCGATATGGTGAAAACCTTCTCCAAGCTCAGCGAATACTGGCTTTCCGATCCGCAGCGCGCGCTGGAGGCGCAAACGCGGCTGTTTTCCGGCTACATGACCGTCTGGGCCAACTCCATCCAGCGCCTCAGCGACGGCGGCGAAGACGCCGAAGGCGCGTTCAAGCCCGAGCCCGGCGACAAGCGTTTCCAGGACCCGGAATGGGGCCGCAATGCCTTTTTCGATTTCCTCAAGCAGGCCTATCTCGTCACCTCGCGCTGGGCGAACGACCTGGTCGAGCACGCCGACGGGCTGGACGAGCACACCCGCCACAAGGCCGGTTTCTACGTCAAGCAGGTGTCCAACGCCATTTCGCCGTCGAATTTCATCCTGACCAACCCGGAACTGTTTCGCGAGACCATCGCTTCGAATGGCGAAAACCTGGTGCGCGGCATGAAGATGCTGGCCGAGGACATCGCCGCCGGCAAGGGCGACCTGAAACTGAGGCAGGCCGATTATTCGTCCTTCGAGATCGGCAAGAACCTGGCCACGACACCCGGCAAGGTGGTGGGCCGCAGCGACGTCGCCGAGATCCTGCAATATGATCCGGCGACCGAAACCGTGCTCAAGCGGCCGCTGCTGATCTGCCCGCCATGGATCAACAAATTCTACATTCTCGATCTCAACCCGCAAAAATCCTTCATCCGCTGGGCGGTCGAGCAGGGCCACACCGTCTTCGTCATCTCCTGGATCAACCCGGACGAGCGGCACGGCACCAAGAGCTGGGAGGCCTATATCAGAGAGGGCCTGCAATACGGCCTGGACACGATCGAAAAGGCCACCGGCGAACAGGACGTCAACGCCGTCGGCTATTGCGTCGGCGGCACGTTGCTGGCAGCCGCCCTGGCGCTTTTGGCGCAGGAGGGCGACCACCGCATCAAATCGGCCACCTTCTTCACCACGCAGGTCGATTTCACCCATGCCGGCGACCTGAAAGTGTTCGTCGACGAGGAGCAGGTCGCGGCCGTCGAAAAGGCGATGAACGAGAAAGGCTATCTCGACGGCACCAAGATGGCGACCGCCTTCAACATGCTGCGCTCGGGCGACCTGATCTGGCCCTATGTCGTCAACAACTACATGCGCGGCAAGGATCCCCTGCCCTTCGACCTGCTCTACTGGAACGCCGATTCGACCCGCATGGCCGCAGCCAACCATTCCTTCTACCTGCGCAATTGCTATCTCGAGAACAGACTTTCGCAAGGCGAGATGGAACTGGCGGGCCGCGTCGTATCGCTGAAGGATGTCACCATCCCGGTCTACAACCTCGCCTCCAAGGAAGACCATATCGCGCCGGCGCTTTCGGTGTTCCTCGGATCGAAATATTTCGGCGGCGAGGTCGACTACGTCCTGGCCGGCTCCGGCCACATCGCCGGCGTCGTCAATCCGCCGGCGGCGCAGAAATATCACTTCTGGACCGGCGGCAAGCCAACCGGCGACTTCAACGAGTGGCTCGCCAAGGCCACCAACCATCCCGGCTCCTGGTGGTCGCACTGGCAACGCTGGGTCGAAGCCAGGGACGACACCCGCGTGCCGGCCCGCAAACCCGGCAAGCACATGAAAACCCTGGGCGATGCGCCAGGCACCTATGTCAAGGTGCGAGTGTAACCTTCTGTAATGTGTGGTGAGTTGACGCGCCGGTAAAAGAGGGCGAAATGGGTTCGTCAACCCTTAAGCACTCCCGATTCTTCTCTAGCCGTCGAAATACTCTGGGGCTTGCGGATTTGACACAGGTCTCGTTTCCGTTCGGGGACAAGGGTTCATTGCGGCGAGACGTTTTCGGTGCCGCCAATGAAGTACCGACCGGACATCGAGGGGGAATTTGGTTTTGAAATCAGCAGGATCGCGCCTCGCGAAGGGAGAAAGCCGCGCCATCGCGGCCGCGCTTTTCTCCGTGCTCCTGGCGTCCTGCACCTCGGCCGGCGACCCGTCACTGTCCGTCGGCATGCCCGGCTACAATGCCTCGGCTGCGGACACAGCCTCCGGCAGCCAACAGGTCACCACTGATTCATCGTCGCAGATGACGACTTCACAAATGACGATGACCGCCAAGGGCGACGCAAGCCTTCCCGAGCAGGTCGCTCATGTGCCAGCGGCCAAGCCAGGGGCGCAGGCCCTCCAGGGAGGCACCAAATCGGATGCCGGCTTCCCCGTCCCGGCCAAAGCGGGCGCAGAGACGGCTGCGGGCCAGACGACGCAGCCACAGGCGGCGCAGACGGTTGAACAGGCCGACGCTGCTGCGCAGAAGACTGAAACCGCCGATGCCGGCACGGCCGCGCCGAACTCCGCCGCGCCGGCGATGAACAACCCGGTCTATGTGACCGCCGCAGAGCCGCAGGCCTATGCGCCGAAGAAGAAGGGGTTCCTCGCCTCTTTGTTCAGCACGCCTGCCTCGGCAGCACCTGCCCCGCAGGCCAGCAACAGGTCGGGCGAGCAGCCGCCGGCGGCGCAGCCCAAGGCCGCTCAGCCCAAGGCGGCTCAGCCCAAGGCGGAGGCAAAACCGGCCATCACCCTGGCCTCGGCCAAATCGGCTGAAAAGCCGGTGCAACTGGCTTCGCTCGGCGATACCAGCCGCTTCACCGATGACGCGCTGCCTGGCGTGCGCAAGACCGCACTTTTCGAGATCAAGCGCAAATCCGGCCTCGACGACGACAGCGACGTCGATCTGAACGAGGATGAAGGCGGCGCCTATCAGGTGGCATACGCTCCCGGTCTTGCCCGGCTGGCGCCGAACGGTCTTTTGAAGCAGACCGAGAATGTCGACGTTGCCTGCCTGAAACCTTCGCTGGTCCGTGTGCTGAAGACGATCGAGGGCCACTACGGCAAGAAGATGATCGTCACCTCCGGCTATCGTGATCCGGCCCGCAACCGCCGCGCCAACGGCGCCAAGAATTCGCTGCACATGTATTGCGCCGCCGCCGACATCCAGGTTCCAGGCGTCTCGAAAGCGCAACTGGCAAGCTACATCCGCAGCATGCCAGGGCGCGGCGGCGTCGGCACCTACTGCCATACCGAATCCGTCCACATCGACGTCGGTCCCGAGCGCGACTGGAACTGGCGCTGCCGTCGGCGGCGGTAACGGCTGGTTCTCCTCTCGTCTATGCAACGCCGCAGTGTGCTGTCTCAACACGGCACGCGATGCTGCGTCGAACCGGGGGGAAATCGCCGAAAATGCGCGGTTTTGCGGTCACCGAAAAAAGTTGTCGCAGGTAGCGGCAGACGGGTTGCCGGTTTGGTGCAACGCAACTATAAGCGCTCACATCTGAGCGCGCCCATCGTCTAGCGGTCAGGACACCGCCCTTTCACGGCGGTAACAGGGGTTCGATTCCCCTTGGGCGTACCAGTAAAATCAAACACTTAGCTGAAAATCCCACCTTACTGTCCAATATCTGGCCAATTTCCTTCTGGCCTTTGTCGAGTCCAGCGATTCCTGTCACACTCCTCTCGTCACCACCGGAGGGGAAAATGATCGATTGGGACGAGATCCGAAAATATCGATATACGAAGGGTGCCCCACCGCCAGAATGGCCTGAGGGCGTCAGGGCCATAAGCCTGGAAGGTGTTACGCTCTTAGGCGTCAACCCAAAAACCAACAAACTCTATTGGGACGGCCAAGAGCTTGCGACGGAGAAGCGACTCGCCAATTTTGAGCGACGCATGGCGCTGGCAGTCACCATTGCTACAGTCGTCATGGCCGGAATCGAGATCGGGCGCGCCGCCGGCTTGATTACGCACTAAAAAGCCCGCCACCGTGAGGCACAGTGCGCGGGCCGGACAAGAGCGCTATCCCATTCTGCGTGCTTGTAGGAATTCTCCGCTGTTTGCTAGTGTCGATGCGGGTAAGGAGGCTACTATGAAGACAATTAAGCACATTCGCACTGCTAGCATTTCGATTGCTGCGTTGGCCCTTGCCGTCACCTCGCTCGGATCAATCAATGCCCAAGCCGGATCGGAGGCCTTCGACACCGGGTACCAAATGGCAGCTTTTCTGCTGTGTCCTTCCGTGTATAAGTATTCTGATATGAAGAACTTCAACAAGTACGATAAGACCAGCGAGTACAAACGAGGTTTTGCTGCTTTAAGAGCCGCACTAAAGGGTCCCCACCCCAGCAAAGTTTGCTTCGATGCCGCCCGTGCAAGCGGTTGGTTTAACGCACGCTGAATAGTGATTGCTCCGACAGAAAAACCCGCCACCGTGAGGCCGCTGAGCAGAAGCAGAATTCTTAAATTCTTAAGCGGTTTCCCACCATTTTCCGATCCGAAAGGGTTCTTTTGGTGTGGCGCCATCTGCTTCGGTCTCGTGGCCGGCAGTCTTTTCTGGGTTGGTTCGCCGTTGTCACTCACGTTTGGGGCGATCGCCGTGGCGAGCATAGCACTGGCCATCCTGTTCAGCGTCACGGGCAGGACATAAAAAGAACCCGCCACCGTGAGGCAGCGGGCTAAACGGGTTGGAAGTCGTCAGTGGCGCTCTGCCGGTGCGTCGAGAAATTCGAGGAATATGCGCTCGCCGTTTCGCTCGGCCTTTCCTGGAAGGGTGTAGCAGCCTCGCACGATGGCGGCGGCGATCTCCAGCATGTCCGATCGGCTTCCGACAAGCTTGGTCACCACGGAGTTTTCAGGGCTGCCGTCATAGGATCGCTGCGAGACGAACAAAGTCAGCCTGAGATTGTCGCCCATGAACGTGAGCGGCGCGGCCCCAGTGACGAAGACATCAGAGCAGACACATGGTTCGACGATCGGTGCGGTGCTCATATTCCCCGTGCCCTCTCCATCTCATTTTGCTGCAACCGCGTTCTGACAAAATCCCTGGTCGATTGGCGATCTTCGCCTCGGGCGCACATCTCTTTGACAGCGGAAATGATCGCTATGAATTCTATCCTCAGTTGGTTCGCCTCTTCCGGCGGCAGCAACAGCAGCTTTGCATCGAGACTGGCTCTGCCCGTAGATGGGATCGCGCCAGCGACAGACGGCGCTGCGGTCGCGTCGATGAGCGTTGAAGCGGCAGCCAAGGCCGCCGCAGCGGCAGCGGCGGTTGAGGTAACCACGAGGCCAAGCAGAAGGCGGCGGCGGTTGATTGCGGGCATGTCTTCGGCGGCTGCCCGAACATGGGTGTTCGGCATCGGATCTTCTCCAATTCGGTTTCATGTGAGGTTCTAGCGGCTTCCGCCAGAACGGGAATTCTGATATCAGAGTTTTATGGCAAAACAAGAAACCGTGGCATCAAGGAAACGGCGGGGACCAGCCCCAACGGGAAAAGGCGTGCCGATCATGGTCCGCCTTCAACCGGACATGCTCGCGGGCGTCGATCAATTTGTTGCCGAGCATGATGTTTCGCGACCTGAAGCCGTCCGATTGATCATTCGTGATTGGTTGATCAGACACCAGGTACTGAAGGCTGAGTGAAAACCCGGGCGACTTTCCGTGCTGCCCTCGAATCCGCCGGCGTCGAGTTCATTCCCGAAAATGGTGGCGAAGCTGGAGTGAGGCTACCGAAATGAAGATGGTCTCATCGCGTCCGCGCTCGGAGTTGCGCCCTTCCTTTATGGCGGACGCTATCAGACGGTAGCCGTCGGAGAGAGCGCCTACGTCGTCGACCGCTTCACAGGCTCCGTGAAGTCTTGTTCTGTTATCGGCTGCACCGTGCTTAAAAACTATGGGTGAATGCGAACCACGCCCTTGCGGCGGCGAAGCATTGCGCAAGGAATACTAGCATTATGTTTCTACAAACGTCTGTTATGCCCGTTGCTATATGGGAAGTCCGTGGCCCTGACAGTGTGAACGTCATTGGAACCGTGGGCACCGCTTTTCTGATTAACGACCAAGGCTGGATTTTGACCGCTCGGCACGTGGCCGATCAAGCGCTCCAACGCGTCAACAGTATAAAAGGAATGCATGCTGGAGTTGTTGGAAAAGCTGACAACGGCACGGCAGCCACAAGCGTACTTGCGGAATTTCTTCAAATCGAAAACGCCCCGCCTCCGTTCGATGTTGCCATCGCCAGGACGGCTTATTTCGCTCCAACCAAGATACGGTTGCAAAGCTTTGATATTGAGGTCTGGCAGGACGTTGCATCTATTGGCTATCCCATTTCAGCACACGGCGGCACGCCTAGCGGATTTCGGCTCAACTTGAGAGCTCTAAGAGGTTATGTACAGCGCAAAACGTTGCCTCAAGACATGCGCATCGGGAGCCATCCAAATGGCTACGAATTGAGTTTCAACATAAGCCCGGGGATGAGTGGGGCGCCTGTGTTCCAACATCAAGGCGAAACGGATTTGCTGCTTGGAGTTGCGGTAAGTTCATTCCGAGGTGAAACTACCGAGTCAGAGATTTCAGAAGTCGCTGAAAACGGTCAAAAGTACACGGAGCGGCGATTAAGGATAGAGGAGTTTGGTTTTGCACACGACATCCGAGGATTGCTCGACTGGAAGCCGGGCATCGCCGGAGGTGCGACCAGCCTCCTCGATTTAAGCCGAGCCCCCATCACGGCCGAGCGGATCTAGACCAGGCAGACCGCCAACGATTTCATAGCCTCGCCAAAGGCGTCTGCCTGCTCGAAATCCCGGCGTGCCTCACGCTGGCGGACTTCCCGCTATTTCCATTCAAACCTGTCGGTCGGCTCAAGGCTGGATTGAAACGTTTGGCGAAGAGCCGCCAGAGCCGCCGTTTTCCCATTCAGGTAGGCATCGAAGAACGACACTGCTGCGTCTTGTACAATCCGCGTGTAGCGGGTCTCTTCCTCGGGGCCGTGGGCGTGTGGTCCGTGCTTCAGGCCGGAAAACGCATTGTGGCCAGCACCGTCGAGAACCAGCAGATATTGATGAGGGATGGTCAGCGCTGCGTAAGGAAGGGTCCGCTGTATCGGATCGAATTCCTTGTTGCCGGGCACCGCATTGCCATCTTTCGTGCCCGTGATGTGAAACAGCGGGATACTGATATCGCGGTAAAGGGCGGCCAAGTCGCCGCCCTGGATGGGTATGTTCGGGCTCATGACCAAGCCAGCGCGAATTCCTGGCTCCTTGAACGACCACTGCCCGCCCGGACCCATTCTCTGCCCTGCTGCAACCATCGTCGAGACGCCTCCATAAGAGTGTCCGGCCATGCCGATGCGTGTCAAATCCAGGCGGCCGGCGAGCCGCCCCTCGCCGTTCATGCGCGCAAGCACGCGCAGGGCAAAGGGCACGTCCTGAAATCGCGCGCGCGCCGCATTGGCGTCCCACATGGCTTCACGAAGAATGCGGTAGACTTCCGCAAGAGAGTTTGCCTGTTGCCAGATCGAACTGTCCGTCCCGGTATGCTGCAGGTGCACCGCCACGTAACCGCTTTCCGCCAGGCGCCGCCCGAGGTAAGGCATCGCCTCGCGCGATCCGCCAATGCCATGCGACACAAGGATCACCGGGCAAGCGCCAGAGAGGGGAGCGGGGGCATAAAGCCGGTACGGCACGGAACGGCTGCGCGATTCATCGCGAAAGGCGCCATCAATGACAGTATATCCCGAAGGTGTATCATCCACGGTTTCGTTCATCCGCCAGTCTCTCAGGAATGTATGTTCGAAAACCTCTATTGTTCGCCCGGTTCCTTGACCTGCTGGACCGAAAGCATTAAGGCAATTACAGGTGGAATCCACATCCAAGACATCTATTGCCCGCTAGGTTCATGCTATGGTGGTGTTTGAAACAAGCGCTCACTATTACCGCTTCTTTGCCAACGAGTCTCGTCGTGGCGGCTCTCCCCTCTATGAAAAGCTGTCGCTCGGGATTGCGGACAACGTCGCGCTCCAGCGCCTGGCGGCAGGGCGCAGGAAGGGTCAGCCGGCGGCGAACCTGGTCTTCGGCGCGGTACAGTATCTCCTGCTTGGCGGCGTCGATCATCCTCTCAAGGATTATTATCCGAGTCTGGGCGGAACGCGGCCGGCCGACGATCGCGCATTCGAACTTTTCGCGGCTTTTTGCGGTGCCCACGAAGCCGAACTCGTCGACATCATCGCGAAGCGCGCCACCAACACCAACGAGGCTGGCCGCAGCGCGCTGCTGCTGCCCGCATTCGATCTGGTTGCGCGCGAAGCCGCCGCTCCGCTTGGCCTCATAGAGATCGGATCCAGCGCCGGCCTCAACCTGAACTTCGACAGCTATGGATATCGGTATACGGACGGGAAAGGCGCTCCGAAGCTGGAGCGGTGGACCGATGCGGATTTTGTCCTTTCCTGCATCCTTGAAGGGCCTGGCGTGCCTGTATTGGGGATGTTCCCGCCCCCCGTTTCATCGAGGATCGGCCTCGAACTTTATCCGACCAATGTTCGGGATGAAAATGAACGCCGGTGGCTCAAGGCGCTTGTCTGGCCCGAGCGCATTGACCGGCTTACAAAACTGGATGGCGCCTTGAAGGTCGCCGCCGCGCATCCGCCCCGGATCAAAGGCGGCGACGCCGTGTTGAACCTGAGCTCTGCGCTGGCGGAGATTCCGCCTTATCAAGCCCGGTGCGTGTATCACACGATAATGGGCTATCAGCTTTCCGGCGATCAACACCGACGCATAAACGATATCCTGTTGGAGGCGAGCAAGACGGCGCCGGTCTGGCGCGTCACCGTGGAAGGCGAGGTCGCACACCCCAACCCCACTGAGACGTTCAATCCTCTCAAGGTCAGCAGATACTTCAATGGCGAGCGCAGGGTCAAAACGCTCGCGATCTGCGATCCGCATGGACTATCGATGGAGTGGAAAGGTTAGCAGGTCGACGGGTTTACCCAGCCATTCCTGTCCTTGACCAGATGCAAAACGCGATGCGCTTTACTCTAAGGTGTCCACATCATCGGCGATGGACAAACGGTCGCGCGGCAGAGGCATCTCGCAACTGGTTGAGGTTGGACAAGGCCTTGGCAAAGTCCGGTTTGAGCGTCAGCGCCTCGTCGAAGCTGGCGAGTGCCTCATCAACGCGCCCCAACGCCCGCAGCGTCACCCCCCGATTGTTCATTGCCTGCACGAAATCGGGTTTCACCCCGATGGCTTTCTCGTAGCACGCGAGAGCCTCGTCATACCGTTTCAGGCCGCGCAAGGCATGCCCCCTGTTGTTGTACGCAGTTGCGGCTTTCGGATTGATCTCAGTGGCGCGAGCCAGGTAAGTGTCCGCTGCCTGATACCGACCGGCCTGAAGACATAGAACGCCCAACAGATAATTAGCGTCGTAATGCCGGGGATTTGCTGCCAGTACCTGCAGATAAATCCTCTGGGCATCCAAAAATTGCTTGCTCCGATGGCATTGCAACGCACGCGCAAATTGCTCCTCAATAGGCCTAGCCGCCACAAGCTCGTCCAGAAGCCGGCGCGCCTCCAGATTGCTCGGCTCAGTTTCGAGCACCTGCCTGCAACCGCGCTCAGCCAGTTGGAACTTCCCCTCCTGACGCAGCTTTCGCACCGACGAAATCACCGAGGGAAGGCTTCTTCGATCCAGCCTGTTTCCGCGGCTGTTGGTGGAGTCGATCCGGACACCCTCTACAAGCCGCTCCTTCGATCCGAAACTGTACTTGTACGAAAAATCTCCAGTGCCAAGGTCGTAAGTCCTGAGGCCATTTTGAATTGCCCAACGGATGCTGTAGGCGTGAAGCACCAAGCCGGGTGGAGGCTTCCGAATTGCGAGATTGCGGCTGACGAGGAAACAGACGAGTGAACCCTTTGACCTGTCGATAAACGCAATGTGTACTCCTAATGGAGTATCGCCTTTCCACAATACGGGCGCGAACAGCACACCCGCCTTGTGGCATTCAAGTAACATATGGCGGCAGTTGGTAATAACACCCTGAGCATAGACGCGGCTTTTGGCCTCCCACTGCGCAAGCCAAAGTTGATAGAAAACCTCCAGGTCGCTTTGGATTGTCTCGAAGTCTGCCAAACTTATCCGGTATTCTCCGCTATTTTCGACCTGACGAAGAAAATGGCGGACATCACGACGGGTTTTCGAGCCAAGGTTGCCATCCAGGAATTCGTCCCAATCGGCTGGCAAATCGACATACATATAGATGTCATGGTTTATATTTTCGCCTGTTCGGGTTGTATGGCGACGTCGTTCAATCTTTTCTTTCACAAAATCGTTGTCAGAAAAGCTTCCAAGCAGCATTTGACGGCGCCTGGCCGATATCGAAATGTCGTCGCAGTGTAACGTTGTCCAATTCAGCGCCTGCAGGCGATCGGCGAACAACGAAACGACTTGCTCTTCGAATTCGGGAACGCAGATGAAGCCCGTATAGGTGGCGAAATACGAGCCGGCCATCCTTATGCTGCTATAAAACCCCGTCTGCTCATCAAGCCCGGTGACGAGTTGCAAAGGGAAGAAGGCGACATACTCGTTCGACCCGGGAGACCGCGCGGCCAAAATCACCCAACCTGGGCGTCGCAGCCAATTCGACATCCATGGCCACGACAGGAAGAAGTTCGCCTCCGGATCGGAGTCATATATCCGGTCCCAATTCTCTCTCAGCGGCTCCAACGCTTCGAATTTGTCGACCATATCGATTTGCATGCGCTGACCATCACTGAAGTGCCTTATCGAGCGTTGCGGTTATCTTTGCCGCCTTCTCTGACGCCTGAGACTGTGCGTCAAAACATGTCCCACCAGTTCTTCATACTTGATCCCATGCAGGGCGGCCGAACGATAGACCGCCGAGGCCGGCGCCATATTGCAGGCGATGTTCACTTCGATGAAAACGGTCCGCCGCGTGTCGGGATCATAACGGAAGTCGAAGCGGGCATAGTCGAATGGCGACATCTCGGCCACCATTCGTGCGGTTGCCTCCGAAACCTCTTCGGCTCCCGGTCCGTCGTAAGGAGCGGACTTGTAGGAACTGTTGAGCCCTCGCTTTGCTTCATTGGTCAGAACATTGTCGCCAGGGCGGCCGCTCTCCTCGAAGACCGCCAATGAACCCGGGGGGAAGCCCTCGACAATTGGAACCGTCAGATTGAGGCCCGGCACAAACTCTTCTGCAATGAATTCACGGCCGCCGTGACGCGGATCCGAGATGGTTGTCAGCGCATCCCGCCAATCCGCTTCATTCTCGACCTTTACAATTGCGTCGGAAGCGATACCCCCTCGCGGCTTGACAATCCACGAACCGGGCAGGCTGAACTTGTCATTGCTGACCTCACCGGGCTGCATGATCCTGTGCTTGGCGACATCGAGCCCCAGCGAAGCAGCCAGTTGCTTGGCCAATACCTTGTCTTCCGAGACCGCCCGGCTTGACGCCGATGCGCCGAGACACGGGACGCCACGATAGGCCGCGATTGCCGGCGCCAGGAGCTCGTGACCATCGAATATCGCATGCGAGTGAATGGCATAGAGGAAATCGAAGTCGAGAGGCCCGAACAGCACCTCGTGCTCGCTCGCCGGCGTGACCCTGAAACCCAGCCCGCGCAGCGTTTCGAGCATGATGGCATGGTAGACGACGTGGTAGCCGTACTTGGCCCTGCGCTCCGGCCTGGAGTCGAGGGCATGACGCGCCAAAAACAGCACATGGGTTTGCGCCAGCTCTTCCGGCGATGGGGTCAACAGGTATTCCAACGTCGGCATTTATGAGCCTGATGTGTTCAAAACGCTTTCCATGCTTGCATCATGGCTTGAGCCGGTCAAGCAGAACCACGGGCAATATTTTGGGTGGCGTTGAAGGTCGAAATGGTACAGATCCAGACTGGGATGCTGGCCGCACTGCCCGGTGAAGAAACGCAGGAGCAGTTCGGGGCTCCCGGCTGTCCTTTGACGGGAGTCAAAGCCCCAGCTCGAATGTAGAAGCCTGCTTGCTTCCGAGAAAATTCCCCAAGGCCTGGATAGCGTCTATCGTATGCTGGGCATTGTCTATGCGAGCCCACCTATTTTTCTCTGCATTGGTCCTGATGGCTCCTCTGTACGCATAAAAAGGAAGAGAAGATTCATCCAGTTTTTCTCTATACTGCAAGGATGCGATGTTTTTCAACGAGAGCATAATAGCGTCAAGGTATCGCCCTGCCCTCACCTCATCCCCTGTCCGCTGCGCCATCTCGAATGCATAAACCAGCCCCTCGGTATAAACTCCGTCCGAGGACGCGTGCGGAAGGCCGTACTGAGGGGTTGCTGGATTGAAGAATCGTCCAATCCTGTACGACCGGTCCTGAAGTTCAAGCAATTTGTCGTTCAGAGTAAACACCGCCTCGGCGAATTTATCGGCTTTCGTCAACTCATATAGATGCCGATAAGCGATGGTGTGCCAAGGCACGTATGCCGGGTAATAATTATCTGCGATATTGCGGACATATTCCTCTAAATAGAATTCTGCACTGCGCGCCGCTTCGTCGAAATAACGGGTCAATCCAGTCCGGATATAATATTCGAGCAAAGCAACCAGTGCTTCCCCTGAGTAAAATGTTAAGAGGTATTTTGCGTCGAAGGAATAATTCGGCTCCTTTAGCCAAGGGCGAAAGGACCCGTCTGCATTCTGGAGCGCAAGGATGCCCTCCGCGGCCGCACTGGCCTTTGACTGGAACTGTTCAAAATGAGGGCTTGCCGCGAATGTGCGAAGCAGCATCGCATTTGCCCCGAGCTTTGACTTGCCATCATATTCAATATAACCAATACCACCCTCCTCCCGATACCATGTATTCATGATGAATGACAAATTCCGGCGATGAACAGGGCGAAGCGAGAGATTTCCTACGCTCATTTCCGCCAACGTGCGCGATGACATAAGCTGTCTTAGTTCATTGTTTTTTTCAGATTTCTCGCCCGTATACGGATTGATACTGTAGGTAAACAGGCCATTTTTTCCAATATTGCGGATTATCCAGACTTCCGCCAAGTCTCGGATCCTTGCCATCTCCTCCGGCAGCGACACGTCCGTCCGTCGTTCGGGAGACCGCTCGGCGCGATGAAAGTTCGTCTTTGGCATGAGGCGTTTGGAGGTTTGAATCCGTTGGGCGGACATGGTTTCGCTGAGATTGATCGAGTTTTGGGCTGCTCTTCAACCGTCGACTGTAATGGCAGGGTCTATGCGGTGGCAACGGCCTCGGCTGTAGGGCCGGGCTCCAAATGAGCGTAGAGAGCCGTGAAGATCCTGGTTTGTCGCTGCAATTGAAGGGCCGGTCTGCGACGAAGCCCGGCGCGGAGGAGTGAAGATAGCTTCGCGGCCGATAGTCAGCCTCGCGCCGGCCCTCCAGTTCAGAATCCCAAACGGAAGGTGAGCGCCTTTAGACGCTCACCTTCGCGATTATCGAGCGAATATCTGGTGGGGTCGTTAGCCGCCGCTGCCGCCGCCACCGCCGCTGCCGCCGCTGCCGCCACTGCCGCCGCTACCACCGCTGCCGCCGCTACCACCGCTGCCACCGTCGCCGCCGCTGCCGCCGTCGCCGCCGCTGCCGCCGTCGCCGCCGCTGCCACCGTCGCCGCCGCTGCCGCCGCTGCCGCCACTGCCGCCGCTGCCGCCACTGCCGCCACTGCCGCCGCCATCGCCGTCACCATCGCCGTCACCATCGCCGTCGCCATCGCCGTCGCCATCGCCATCACCGTCGCCGTCGCCGTCACCGTCGCCGTCGCCATCACCATCGCCATCGCCATCGCCGTCACCGCCATCGTTCAAGGCGGCGGCGACAAGGGCCGTGGTAATCGGCGGGCACATGTCGATCTGTTCGGCGGAAAGAATGCTGGTGCGGTTGGCTGCAATACAGCAAAGCGCGAAATTGGCTTCAGTGAGAGGTTGGCACTGTGCAGCCGCAAGCCGCGGACGTGGACTCTGCTGCGCGGTTGCCGGTGTGATCGTTGCCACCGTGAAGGCGGCGGATGAAAGGAGCAGTATTCTTAGAATCGTGCTCGATACCTCAGGGTACAGGTGCATTTCTTCCTCCTTTTGAGGGAAAAAAGGCGCTCCCGTCCCCTTTGGTTGCGCGAAGGGTCAATGTTGCCGACCATCGGTAACACTTTGTTAAGTATGGCAAACAATTTGTTCCTGCGCAATTGCGATTCTCAGGGTTGATTTACCAACCCCCTTCAACATTATGATGACCTACTAAAGGGGACACTAAGTGAATCGTTCAGCGGCGCTTCTCGCGGCGGCCATTTTGCTGGCCGGCTGCAGCAATCAAACCACTGGAACAGCAACGAAGATGGCCACGCAGGGCTACGCCTTTGCACCGGCCGCCTTCTACAAATTCTGCGCCAGCGATCCGGCGCTCTGCAGCACCCGCGGCAAGGTCAAAGCGGTCGAACTCACGCCGAGGCTGGAAGCGGAACTTGCGAGCGTGAATAGTTCGGTCAATCGCCGCATCAAGGAGAGAGGCGACAGAGACTCCGCAGGCCGAGCCGACGTTTGGGGCTTGCCGACCGGCGAAGGCGATTGCGAGGATTTCGCCATCCTCAAGAAAGCCGAGTTGTTGAAACGCGGCTGGCCCGCATCCGCCCTGTTGCTGACCGTTGCGACGCTTGGCGGCGCAGGTCATACGGTCCTGACGGTGCGGACCAGCAAGGGCGACCTGGTGCTGGACAACAGGACGGGCGCGATCAGGAATTGGTCACGGACGTCGTACCGTTATTTTGCTCGGCAGTCCCAGTCCGAAAACGGCAAGTGGACGCGGATAAGAACCTGACACCCGTGCCTTGATCGCCCCGCGTCGATTTCGCCCCGCCGATTTCCTGGGGGCGCAAACCGGATCTATCTTCGATCTGGCGTCCTCAGCCCGACGGTTGGCCGCGACCGTCACCGGCTCTGCGCGATAATGCGTTCAGGCAGAGGTCACGGCGGCCCGGACCCGATCGCTGCCTATGTCAACCTCGATGCGCGGCGTCACAGGACAAGCAATTCAATGCGGAAAGGAATGGCTTTCGACGACCCGCCAAATATCCTTGTTGATTGCGCTGATCGCCTGGATGGAGGCGCTGATCCGCTTCATCTCGGAATCGTCGAGCTCCTCGATCTTCCCATATTTGATTGCATCCTTGCTGTCGAAGATGCGCATGAGTTGCGTGCTCGCGTGCGTTCCCGTTTCGTCGAACGAATAGATGCAGTGGCTGTACTTGTTGCGCAGCTTTCCCTGCCGGGTAAGCTGACTGGCAATCTCCAGGACCTGGCGTCGGCATTCGACCGGTGTTCCCGCCATCTTCGCCAACCGCTCGACCAACTCGATCCGTGCACGCGTGGTGTTCAGCGTCAGGAAAATGACGATCGCAGTCTCCTTGTCTACTTTCGCCAGACCGGCAATCAGGTAGATCAGCAAGCTTTCTGTGTTGGTCCATGTGTAGTTCAATTGACCAACAAGCAGTAAAATCTCCTGGAAGCGTGGCATCGACCTGCTCACGTGAGAGTTGAGATCACCGGGCGATCCGCACTGGGAACCATTCCAGCGGCCGCAACCCGTCGGGCATGAAAAAGGGCTGCGGCTTCAGTCCTGTTGTGGGCGCCCAGCTTGTTGATGACGTTGTGCATGTGAATTTTGACGGTGTGTTCGGAAAGGCGAAGTGCGGCGGCTATGGTTTTGTTCTGAAGTCCCTGCGACGCCATCTCCAGGATCTGAATCTCTCGACATGTCAGTTGGCCAGACTCCTCGAGTGCGGCTTGCCGTTTGATGGCGGGCTTCGACTCCTTCGCCTCGCTATGGGGCATGCCGTTGTTCAGGTACGGCTGAAACATGGCCAAGGGGAAATATTCGCCTCCGCGCAGCATGAGCCTGATCACGGAAAGCCACACATCCAGCTTCAGGTTCATGGGAAGCACGCCGCGCACCACTCGCGACGCAAAGACCTCATCGGGGATAAGCGGCCTCCTGCCGTCGTCCTGCATCACAGCGGTCATGGCTGCCGGGTGGAAGCGGGCCAGCTGGGCGGAACAGGAATCGATCTCGCTCAGAAACACCGCATCGATCAGAATAAGGGAAACCGAAGGTTCGAACGCCGTCCAGGTGGCGGACAGGTCGCGAACGCGCTCAACCCCGATCCACGGGAATTCCCTTTCGACGGCATGCACCAGGCTCTCGGAGATCGTGTCGTCAGGGGCGATGAACAGCAAGGTTCGTCGGGCCCAGGATTCTCTATCGGCGGAATCAGCTCGACCTCGTCCGCTCGCCTCCACCCCATCCACCCCATTCATGGCCCACCTGTCTACTAACCTCACTAAAGGCCGGGAACCCCTAACCCGGACGACACACGTTAACTACTTCCTAACTCAAAACTAGGCGAAAAAATATAGTCCTGACGAGCTAGGCAATTGCTAGGCAACCCTATGCTGGCAGCGGCGCGGCGCGCAACTGTCCGCCAATCACCATTGCTACCGACCCGGTTTTCCGCCCAGGATTTAACCCTTCATGGCGAGCAGATCGTCCCAAACGGGCTAGCTCCAACTATCAGCTTTCAATTTACGGCTGACGGTCACAGACTTCCAATGTTCCGTATTGGGAGTTTGGGGAACATCCAGAGATCACGAGAGCAGCGAGCGACCGCACCGTTGGGCGGCGCAGGCGGTAACTCGTGCGCAATCTGGCTGCCTCGCTCCCCCGTCAAAGGGAGGTGACGCCATAAAAACAGACGATGACCGGATCTCCGGCCTTAGTCCCCTAGGCGCAGGCGATCCAAAACCAACCACATGAAAACTTAATGGCCGCGAGCAGCCCAAGACCACGTCAGATTGAATGTGGTTCGGTTGTCGCGGCCTCTTACCGAGAAAACTTAACGGCCGCGAGCAGCCCAAGACCACGTCAGATTGAATGTGGTTCGGTTGTCGTGGCCTCTAACCGAGGGAACGACAATGACTACTCGCAACAGCAATAACTCCAACACCGGTTGGCAGTTCATCGGCGATGTCTCCGATGACGACACCGTAATCGATATCGGAGATGGCGATGCCAAGAGCGACGCCAGCGCCGACGCCAAGAGCGACGCCAGCGCCGACGCCAAAGCCGATGCCAAATCCGACGCTGACGCCAAGAGCGACGCTGACGCCACCGGTGTAGGCGTCGGCGTAGGTGTGGGTGTCGGAGCTGGCATCGGCATTGGCGACGCTACGGCCAATTCGACCAGCGACAACACCAACAATAACGGCAACAACAACAGCAATTCGAGCAGCAACAGCAGCAACAACAGCAACACCAACACCAACACCAACAATGTTAACGCCAATGTTAGCGCCAGCGCGACGTCGGACGGAAAGCAGGACGACGATTTCATTGACCTCGACGACGTGAATGTCGGCCTCGGCGGCGTCATGATGTTCAGCCGCGACGGCGACATCAGCTTCGATCCGGGCGATGACGTCAGCTTCTCGGACGTCCTGAACGGCGCGTTTGCCGGCGCTGGCAATGGCCACAGCGCCACCATCATCAACCAGACCGGCGACATGAAGGACAACGACTATCTCGGCAGCGCGACGGTCCAGAATAACGGCTACTTCGGCAACAAGGGCGACGCCAAGGGTGGTTACGCCAAGTCCGAGGAAGGCATTGATGCCGGCGGCGACGGCGGCCATGCTGGCGATTCGGTCGCTTTCGGTGGCTTCGGCGCCAAGGGCGGCGATGCCGATACCGGCAGCGCCAAGGGCGGCGATGCCAAGGGCGGCGGTGTGGCGGTGAGCGTGCCGATTGTCGTCGGCTCCGCTGACGCCAAATCAGACGGTGGCAGCGCTTATGGGGGCGACGCCGTGCCGATCGCGGTTAGCGGCGACGCCAAGGGCGGCGACGCGACCGGCGTGGCTGTCGGCGCAGGCCTCGGCGGTGACGGCAAGGGCGGCGACGGCGACAGCGGCGAAGCCTATGGCGGCTACAGCGGCGACGCCAAGGGCGGCGACGGCGGCGACGGCGTCGGGCTCGGTCTGGGCCTCGGCCTGGGCGTCGGCGTCGGCGGCGACTCCAAGGCCGACGGCGGCGATTCCGACGCCAAGGGCGGCGATGCTGGCGCGCTTGGCTTTGCCGACGCCAAGGGCGGCGACGGCGGGTCCGGCGGCAATGGCGGCAACGGCGGCAACTCGACCGCGGTACCTGTCGCCCTGGCGCTGATGGACGATGCCGAGGCTGGCAGCGACAACGATCCCTCTTGGGGTGGGAACAAAAGCGATGACAACGTCGCCGTAGCTATCCCGATCGCCGCGAATGGCGACACCGATGCCGGCAACACCGGTGGTGGCGGCGGCGGCGGCGGCGGCGGCGGTGGCGGCGGCGCGAATGCCGGCAACTTCGCCGATGTCGATGGCGGTGCTGCAAGCTCGATTGGCGGCGGCGCAGGCTCGACCGGCGGCGCTGGCTCGGGTTCCGGCTCCGGCACTGGCTCTGGCTCTGGCGTCGGCGGCGCCGGCGGCGGCGCGACCAGCGGTGCGGGTGGGGCTGGCACGAGCGGCGACGCAACCGGCGGTGCCGGCAGCGGCGGAGCCGGCAGCGGCGTGGCGAGCAACATCAACACCGGTGGCGCAGCCACCAGCGGTGCGGCCACGGCCGGCGACGCGACTGGCGGCGATGCGACCGGCGGCGCTTCGACGGCGACCGGTGGAACGGGCGCAGTTGCTCTCAGCGGCGCTTGGGCTGACGGAGCGGACGGTGGCTATGCCTGGAGCGGCGACGCCACGGGCGGTGCTGGCGGCAACGGCGGCGCAGCGACTGCGACCGGCGGCGCGGCTGGCGATGGCGGCGGCGGCGGCAGCTGGGGGTCGAATATCGGCCACGACCAGCACATTGAAGCCATCAGCCAGGCCAACGCCAATGGCACCATCGACATGAACGGCTTCAACCAGCAGATCGTGATGGGCGCCAACCTGCAAGGCCACTCGGTCGACATGACTGTAGTGGGCGGCAACCTCACCAGCTCGGTGGTTGGCGAAGACGACGCGACATAACTGGCGTGGCCGGTCTCGCCGAGCGAGACCTGCAAAAAAGGGACTGCGCGGGGGAAAACCCCGCGCAGTCTTCCCAACCAGAGAAGAGAAGCGCGACCCGGCAAGGGCGCGGATGATCTCGAAAACCGGAGGAAACTTCCGTGTATATGGACAAGATCACCGAGGCGATCAGCCACTTTGTGGGACTCTTTGAAATCACACTGGAGCAAGCCCGTCTCAGGAAAGCCTATGACGAATTCAAGGCGGCCCAGGCGGTCGAGGAAGAAACGCCGGAGCTTGCCAGTCAAACGGTCAACATCGAGGCAGGATACAATCTGGAGGATTTCGTTCCCTCCATCGAGTATTCGCCAGTTCCACCAAAACTTGTCCTGACGACACCCTGGTCGGATTTCCAATTCGTTCCTCCAGACATCCCCGCGATCCCGCAGCCGAACGTCGCCTATCCAGGTTTCCTGTTCCACCCGGACGCGCCGCCGATGGGGAGTGCGCCTTCACGCCTGATCCTGCCCCATATCGAGCCCCCTGGCTCGGTGGCGGTCCTTATCAATCAGGAGCTTCGGCTCTCCGATAACGATTATACAGGCGCTGGCGGACATGGCCTGAAATTCTCTCCCGCAGCAGCGGACCATGCTGCCGAAATGGCGACCTTGCTGGGCGCGGCGGCGGATCTGTCGCCGATCGACGATCTGGAAATGCCGGGTTCGTCCGAGGAGATAGTGGCTGTCATCAAGACAGCCGGCGAACGGCTCAACGGCTATGCGGAGGAAACGGATGGCGAAGCCGATGTTTTCGTCGTCAAGGCTGACGTCATCGAAGGCACTTACGTCAATGGGCAGTCCGTGGACGAAGCGCCCAAGCTCGACGATCACCTCCCGGAGAAGCACCGTCGAGCCGATGAGGAAGAGGACGAGGAAGAAGAGGCCGAGCAACCCTCCTACACGCCTGGGTCCGGCAGCATCGACATCGATGTTTCAGTCGAGTTGGAAGCCGGCGGCAATCTCCTCGTCAACAGCGTCGCGATGGCCAACAATTGGCTGCAGTCGCCGGTTTGCGCGGTGATGGGCGACCATGTCGAGCTCAACGCGATCATTCAGATCAATGTCGCGTGCGACAGCGACCTCGTCAGTTCCTCCATCAACGGTTGGGGCCTGAACGCGACCGATCCGACCCAAGGCTTCAATATCGCGATGTTCAAGCGCATCGATCCGTCGGCGGAAGCTGCGGCGTCGCAGGCCAAGCAGGGTGACTTTCCCGAGCACTGGGTTGTCACCGAGGTCGAAGGCGACCTGCTCATCATGAACTGGATCCAGCAATACGCCTTCATGATGGACAATGACGTTTCCGTCTTGTCGTCATCGGGAGTCAAGACGCTGGTGACAGCCGGCGCCAACACGGCGGCTAACGAGATTTCGCTGGACGAATTGGGCTTCAATTACGACCTGATCGTAGTCGGCGGAAACATTTACGACGCCAACATCATCCATCAGTTGAACGTGCTGCTGGACAACGACCTGATCGGCGCGGTCGATGGTTTCCATACAACCGGCGAAGGCGCGGCCTCGACCAGCGACAATCTGCTTTGGAACCAGGCCAACATCGTCAATTACGGCGCCGGCGATCGCTTCGAGGCGATGTCTGAAGCTTATCGCAAGGCGTGTGAAAGCCTGCAGAACGGCAACGGTGACCTTTCCGACATACTGAACGATGGCGCATTCGCGGGCATCGGGGCGATTCGGGTGCTCTACATCTCCGGCGACATCCTCAATCTACAATACATCAAACAGACCACCATTCTTGGTGACAGCGATCAGGTGGCCCTGGCCATGAATGCGCTGGCGCATCCGGAGGCGGACTGGACAATTTCGACAGGAACCAACTCGCTGGTCAATTATGCCTACATTGCCGACGTGGATTCCACCGGCAAGACCTATGTAGGCGGCGGCATCTATTCGGACGAGATCCTCATCCAGGCGGAGCTGATTTCCACCGGCCCCGATCTTGGCGGCCAGAATCCCGACGTGCTGGTGAATGAAGCGGTCGCTTTCCTCGATGACGATATGCTGGCGCCGGAAGCCTCTCAAAACGTGCCGTATCCCTCGCTCGTGCCCGAGACCTATTCCGATCCGATGCAAAGCGTTCTCGCGTGATTTTCGAACCGGGGTGGCAGCAATGACCGAAGATCGCGATCAAACCGGGCGCGCTTTCGTCCAAGAACCAGAATGGGATCGGCCGGATGACGGCGGCGAAGCAGTCGGGCGAAGCGCCGCCGAGCCGATTGCACAGACTTGGTTTCGTCACAGCAAGGCGGTCGATCGTTCGGTGGAAAAACTGGACGATGTCGTTGCCGAATTGTGGCGCATAGTGGACGTCCGGCCAGCCGAAACGCCAACATCGCTTCGCGAAACGACGCCAGCCAAGGTCACCGAACAAGCCAGGGTCACCGAACAAGCGCGCCCTTCAACCGCGCCTTTACCTGGTGATAGAAGCGCTCCGCAACGCGAGGTGCAACCACCCTCCCCGCAAGCAAAAGCGCCTTCGGCTCCGTCGCCGGCCACGCCCACTGCTCCAGCCGCAGACAGCATGAGAAGGCCCGACCCCATCCGGCCACCGAACCCTCGGATCTCCGAGCCGGCCCAGCGCACCTTATCACCAAAGGAAGAACCGGCGCGCAAGCCCGAGCCGGAAATATTGGAACGCAAGACGCCGAACGCGCCGAAGGACGCGCCCGGCAAGCAGGACCAGCCGAGCGCGCGAGTAGAGCCGGCCACGCAGGAGATCCGGCCACCGGGCCCTCGGATCTCCGAGCCGGCCCAGCGCGCCTTACCACCAAAGGATGAACCGGCGCGCAAGCCCGAGCCGGAAATATTGGAACGCAAGACGCCGAACGCGCCGAAGGACGCGCCCGGCAAGCA